>DATDGH010000001.1:0-3191 GCA_036522215.1 Candidatus Angelobacter sp.
GTTCGTTCCGGAACTGCGTCCCATGATCGCCGCCGGAATAGTTGAATATCAGATGAACTTCGGCGGGCTAGCCGGCAACTCCGCCCAGCCTTCCTTGAATGATGGCTTCGCGCAGCAGTTGAATCTTTTCTCCATGCAGAGCTCCGATGATTCTGTTCGCTCCGCAGGACACGCCGCACTGCTCCTGAAGGGCGAGATCAAGGGCTCAAACCTGCTGACCCTGGCTTACGATTCTGACAAGACCACGCGTAACCAGCTTTTCCGCGATATTCAGCCCGACCAGTACTACCCGATCTATGGCGACGCCTCTGTCCGCGGGTACGATGCGCAGTCAACCAGCAAAGCCTACCTGCGAATTGATCACGGCCAAAGCTACATTGTCTATGGCGACTATCTCACCACCGATCCCGGCACCAGCAACAGCCTGAGCAATTACAGCCGCAGCATGACCGGAGTCAAGACGCATTTCGCCAACGATAAGTTCAACCTCACTGGTTTCGCCAGCTACGATTCACTCACCCAGGTGGTTGACGAACTGCTGGCCAACGGCACCTCCGGTCCGTTCATTCTCTCCAACCCCAACGGAGTGGAGAACAGTGAAAAGGTCGAGATTCTTACCCGCGACCGGAACCAGCCTTCTGTGATCACTGATATAAGGCAGCTCACTCGTTTTGCCGATTATGAGTTCGAGCCCTTCACCGGAGAGCTGCTTTTGAAAGCGCCGCTGCCCTCGCTCGATTCCAATTTGAACCCGCAATCCATTCGCGTGACCTACGAAGTCAATTCCGGCGGGCCGAGGTTCTGGGTGGGAGGCGGAATGGCGCAGATGAAGCTGAGCAAGTTTATGCAGATCGGCGGGACACTGGTGAACGACACCAACCCGCAGGACCCCAACAAACTGTTCGCCTTCACCACCAACATCAAGCTGCAGAGCAAGACCAACATGAGCGCCGAATTCGCCGGCACCGAACATGAGATCCAGGGAATCGGCCTGGGCTACCGCCTGCAGGTTGAGCATGACGGCGAAAAGCTGAAGGGCAAAGCCTACTTCAGCCGCACCGACCAGGACTTTAACAACCCCACCTCCATCATCAATCAGGGTAGAGGCGAGAGCGGAATCAAGGGCAGCTACGTACTGGGCAAGGGCGCCAGGCTTCTGGCCGAATTCATTCGCACCGAAGATGTCACCAGCGGTGGAAGGCAGCAGGGCGGGGAGATTGCGCTGGAAAAGAGCCTGCCGGGAAACATACTCACTCGTTTTGGCTTCCGCCATTCCGATGAGACGCTGAATCCGGCGTCCACGACGGACGCGGGCATCACTCCCAACAGCGTGAATGCCTTTGAAACCAAACTGAGCCTCCCCATCCCGCACTTCAACAAGCTCACGGCGACCGCAGAATACCAGCAGGACGTCACCAACCCTGACAAGCGGGTTGTGGCCGTGGGCGGCAGTTACCAGTTCTGGGATAGAGGCAGAGTCTACTTCCGCCACGAGCTGATCTCATCTCTGGGCGATATTTACTCCCTGAATACCTTGCAGGGACGCAGCACGACCCAATTCGGTGTCGACACCACTTATTTCAAGGACGCGCATGTGTTCAGCGAATACCGCATTCGCGATGACATCAATGGCCGTGATGCGGAAGCTGCCATCGGCCTGCGCAACAACTGGCACATCGCCAAGGGGCTCACTGCCAACACCGGAATTGAAGATGTGAAAACGCTCAACGGCACCATCGTAGACTCGCTCGCCCTGACCGGGGCCGTCGAATACACGGCGCATGAAAACTGGAAAGCCTCAGCTCGAATGGAGTGGCGCGGATCAACCAACAGCGACACCATCCTGAACACTGTGGGATTTGCCGCTCGCTTGTCCGATAGCTGGACCTTCCTGGGACGCAACATCCTCTCCAACACCACGAACAAGGGAAGTGCCGTCAGCCAGCAAATCCAGGACCGCATGCAACTCGGCTTCGCGCTTCGCGATGCCCGGCGCAATCGCTGGAATGCCTTGACCATGGTGGAGTTCAAGAACGAGAATGACACCACTAATCCCACAACTCCGGTGAAAACCAAGATTGGCATCTACTCTGCCACCGCCAACTATCAGGTCAGCGCACCGTTCACGGTGTCCGGCCGCTATGCCGCCAAGTGGAACCTGGATACGGAGACCGGTTTGAGCAGCAGCGCCATCACGCAGATGGTGGCCGGACGCGCCATGTGGGACCTGACCCGGCGCTGGGACATCGGTTTTGCCGCCAGCACGCTGTATAGCCTGGGCATGAATTCGCGGCAGTACGGATTCGGACCCGAAATCGGCTACCAGCTCATGCCCAACGTCTGGGTTTCGACGGGCTACAACCTGACCGGGTTCAAAGATGTTGACCTGGCCGGCGAAGATGTAACCCGCCGTGGCGGATTCGTCCGCCTTCGCTTCAAGTTTGATGAGAGCCTCTTCTTGCGCAAGGAGCAACCCAAGCAGTGATGCGCAGGATACATCACGTTCTGATCGTTGCATTGCTGCTCTCCACCCTCAGCTTCGCCGGCAACCAGGACAACGTGTATTCGGTCGGCATTTCCATGAGAGATATCTATCTGGTCAATGCCAACGGAACTGTGACCAACCTGTTTACAAATTATTCCGGCACGGCGTCAGCGGCTGCGGCGCAGCGGGCCAGCGATGGGGTGATTTTTTTCATTACCCAGGTGGCAAACGGAGCAGTATTCACATGGAATCCCGCCACTCCCGCAACCGCCCCGGTGCAGATCGGCACCACGGGTGCTGCCATCCCTTATATTCCCCGCCTGGCCTTTTCCGTCAGCGGTGTGCTTTACGCGATAGACACAAACACCAGCAATCTCTACACCATCAACCAAGCCACTGGCGCGGCTACCTCTGTTGGCGCACTATCCGGTGTCCCAGCCAACCTGGGAGGCGATATTGGATTTGCCCCGGACGGCACGCTGTACCTGGTCACAGGGTTCACCATCTATACAGTGCCTCTCACCGGCGGAGCAGTTACCAGCCTGGGGACAATGACCGGAATCTCCGGCGGCGCTACCGCCATTGTGGGAATGACCTTTGATTTCAACGGCAACATGCTGGTGGAAGACGACCAGGATCCGGCCCAGCTCTATACCGTCGCCCTGCCATCCCGTGTGGCCACTCCATTCGCCGGTACCATGACCAC
>DATDGH010000002.1:0-5628 GCA_036522215.1 Candidatus Angelobacter sp.
CCAGCTTCGAATCTTTTCCACGGCCACGGAAGTTGAGCAACTCACTTGTTTGCGCACGACGTTGGCGCGAATCTCGCTTACCGTCCCGGAGGCAATCACCCGGCCCTTGGCCAGAACCATGACCCGATCGGCCAGCGCCTCCGCTTCTTCCAGATAGTGCGTGGTCAGGACGATGGACGAGCCCTGCTCCACCAGTTCACGCAGAGTTGCCCACATCAGCTTTCGCGCCTGGATATCGAGGCCAACAGTAGGCTCGTCCAGGAACAACAGCTTGGGGCGGCCGCACATGGCGACGGCGAACTGTACTTGCCGTTTCTGTCCTCCGGAAAGTTTGCTGTAAGGACGCCTGGCCAGCGCTGTTGTATTGGTCATCTCCATGGCCGTCGCGGGAGTCATCGGTGCCGGGTAGTAGCTGGCCACAAGATCAATCTGTTCGCGTACTTGAAGCTCGGCAGGAAGCACGGCTTCCTGCATCATCACTCCCACCTTCCGGCGCGTATCCAGATCCTGTGGAGATTTGCCAAAAAGTTGCGCGCTCCCCTTGTCGGCCTGTTGAAGTCCCAGCAAGAGGGAGATGGCTGTCGTCTTTCCCGCTCCGTTGGGACCGAGCACCGCCAGCAGCTCTCCGTCGCGTACCTGCAAATCAAGGCCGTCGAGCGCCACGGTCTTGTCATAGCGCTTGTGGACGCCAGATAGCTCTGCCAGGAAGGTCATATTTGTCTCCGTTTTCTTGCTCAAACAGGAGTCTCAAGGATCTCCGGTGTGACGGAGAAGCTGATTTTGACGAAATGGATGGGGGAGGTGATGGACTGGGTTTTGGGGAGGACTAAATGAGATCGAGAAGCTTGGGTAATTTAGAGCCTTTTCATAATTAGCGTCAACCGATTTCTTAACCATGCCAACGATGCTGCAACTCTTCAGCCTGAGACGTTTGCGGGCTGAATGTCGAAGACCCCGGCTGGCCGTGGGCTGACTGCTGAGTGCTGATTGCTAAATCTATTTTGGATCGGACCGCTAACAGAGAGACTACACTCATCATGAAAATGCTCTGGTCATTTTGTAATTGGGTAATTGAAAATCAAATGCAAAAGCGACACCGATGTCCCGATAACCCGATGCCCCGATATCCCGATTCAAAACGGGTTTGCGGCCAGGGCTTTCAACTTCTCGTTGTAGCTGCGGCCGGACTGCAGTCGCACATCATTGTGCAGGGTGATCACGTATTCGCCGTGGGGGCCGGGCTGGAGTTCCTTGATGCGCTTGACGTTGACGATGATCGAGCGGTGAACACGCAGGAAAGCTTCCGGATCGAGAGATTTTTCCAGGGTATTCATGGGAACGTGGAGCAGGTGTCGCGTGCGGCTGGTATGGAGTTGGACATAATTCTCCGCCGCCTCCATCCAATCGATGTCTTCGACCTCGACAAAGACGGTCTTGCCTGCTGATTTCACCGCCAGCCGTTTCAAATATTTCTGCGGTGACGCGATGGTTTGGAGCAGGCCGATGATCTGCCGGCTGGCATCGTCTCCGGAGTGCGATTGCAGGCGGGTTTTTGCCCGAGCCAGCGCCTGCGAAAAGCGTTCCTCGGTGACCGGCTTGAGCAGATAGTCGATGGCATTGATTTCGAATGCCTGGATTGCGTAGCGGTCATGAGCGGTGACAAAGACGACTGCCGGCATGCGCTCTGCGCCCACTTCCTGGACTACGGAGAAGCCGTCCATCTCCGGCATCTGCACATCCAGAAAGACCAGATCGGGACGCATCTTCAGAATGGTCTTGACCGCCTCATCGCCGTCCCTGGCTTCGTAGATGGCCGTGATCTCCGGGTCCTGGGAGAGCAACATGCGCAGGCCCTGACGCGCCAGAGGCTCGTCATCAACGATTAGCGTGGTCAAGGGCATGGATTTCCATCACTTCCGATTCGGAGACTCCGGGCGCGAGATGATAAGGAACAAACATGGTCACCACGGCCCCGCCGTGTTCGCCGTTTTCGACAGCCAACCGCGCTGCGTCGCCGTAAAGCTGATGCAGCCGCAAACGCGTGTTTGCCAGTCCAATTCCGCGGCTCGTAGTTGCGCCGCCAGGAGGAAGTCCAGGTCCATCATCTTGCACTCGCACTTCCAACATGGCATTCACACGCGTGGCACTGATCTGGATTTTTCCTGCGGCGGAGCTGCGTCCGATACCATGGCGGACAGCATTTTCAACGATCGGTTGCAGGCCCATCTGCGGGACGGCAGCATCCAGAACTGCCGGGTCGGCGGATATCTCCACCCGCAGCCGGTCTTGAAATCGCACTTGCTCAATGGATAGATACAGTTGCAGATATTCCAGTTCGCGGCGCAGCGGGACCTCCTGCGCTTCTACATCTTCCAGGACACAGCGCAGAAGATCGCTGAGGCGCGCGAGCATCTCCTCCGCCTGTCGGCCTTTTTGCTGACGCACCAGCACCATGATGGCGTTCAGTGTGTTGAAAAGGAAGTGAGGTTGAAGCTGCATCTTCAGCGCGCTCAACCGGGCCTGCATGAGCTGCGATTGCAACTCAGAGGCTTGAAGCTCCAGCCGCAATGCCTGCTTTTCCCGTTCCTGGTAGCGGCGGTAGTAGCGGAAGGCAGACTGAATGCCAAGAATGGTCCAGTAGGTGAGCACGTCTCCGTGGAAGGCAATGACCATCAGAGTGGAGAACACAGCCTTGAAGTTGGATCCCAGAATGAAAGCCAGAATGCCGAGGCGCGCATGAATGAAGCTGTCAATCGCGAGCTGGACTATGGCGAATAGCAAGCCGAAGATCAGGTGGAGCGGTATGGAGCGCATCCATTTCCCACGCTCGAGAGGGAATCGCTTACCCAGCCATAGCACCGCGGGCGTCAACAGTGCGGATGTCCAGACGCCAATGAGCCAGGACGCCATGGTTTGCCACCACGGTGTGGGATCGTGAAAATAGAGTTTTTGCGTGAGTGCCTGGCTGAAGAAAAACAGACCCAGCACCGTCCACAGCGAAAAGTAGAGGGCATAGGCCCGCAGGGCGCGTTTAAGCATACTGCTCATTGGTGAATAGATTATCAGAGACAAAAAAACGGGGATGGTATGAAAACCATCCCCGCGTGAAGATAGAGGCTATCAATTCACTTGAATGTCACCCGAGCCGGTGTGCAGGTCTACCAGCACGCCGCCGCTGCCCACTTTGCCTTGCACGTGGTTGCGAGAAAATGTTCCTTGCATCGTGACTTGCCGGTTGACCTTGAGAGTGCCGGAAGAGGTGCGGGCATCGATGTTGAAGGAGGCGCTGGATGGGACCCTTAGATCAATGTTTCCGGAACCTGCGCTTACGCGCCAGTCGCCGGTAGGCTCGCCATCTACGGTAATGTCACCGCTGCCGGTTTCCGCGCGCAGGCTGCCTTTTACTCCGTGCAGCTTCACGTTTCCTGATCCGGCACTTGCCCGAACTCCACCGGGGGCGGTCTGTTCGATTTCGATTTCTCCGCTGCCGGTGTTGACGGAGACATCGCCGGCTATTCCGCGTGCGTGGATGTTTCCACTGCCGGCCTCGGCATTCAGAGGACCATTTACGCCGCTGATTCTCAGATCACCGGAGCCTGACCTGGCGTGAACGCCGGCGCCAATTTCGTCGACAGTAATATTTCCCGAGCCAGTGTGGGCGATGACTGCAAGCTGAAGGCCCCTGATGTTCTGGTCTCCGGAGCCGGTTTGGCTGGATACCTTGGTTTGTGCCGGCACGGTGACGTCATAATCAATGGAGACGTTCTGCTGCAGCTCACGATCCTCAATTTTGCCCACATGAATCGTGTTTCCCTGCTGCTCAATCGGGGGATTCGATTGCAGCTTCTTAATTTTTTCCTGCGCGCTCAAGCCAAACCAGGAGTCGCGCGCGTGGATGGTGGCATGAACGTACACGCTGCCATTGCCTCCGCTATGGACCTTGACGTTGCCTGAACCGGAGAGAACGTCCAGATCCACGGTCCCGGAAACCTGCAAGGTACGGTCAAATGTGCCAGTCTCTGACGCATACAGTGGCAACGCGGCAACGGCCGTAAATACCAAAAATAAGCCGAGAAGCTTTATGGATTTCATTTTCACTCTCCTGAAACGGCGAATCGATCCCGTTTGGCATTGACATTGATTCAGATAGACGATTCGCCTTCGATGACCCGATGACCCGATGACCGGGGTCCCCGGCGACCGCCGCCTTTGCGGTTGCTGGGGTGGTGGTGACCCGATTACTGCAGTATTACCTGCGCTCCTTCTTTTAACCCGGTGAGGAGTTCCGTCTTGGAGCCGTTGGAAATGCCAACAGTTACCGTGATTTTCTTCTTGCCCTCTCTGGCGCTGGAGTCCGGAATTTCGACCGAGGCATTGCGGTCTTTGTCGTAGATCAGCGCGCCTTCCGGCACCATGAGTACTCCCTTGTGATCTTCCAGAACAATCTCTGCGTTGGCAGTCATCATGGACTTGAGTTCGCCTTTGGAGTTATCGATGGAGACGCGCACCTCAAAGGTGGTCACGTTGTCCTTCTCTACTCCCATGGGTGAAATCTTGGTCACTTTGCCGTTGAAGGTGCGGTCCTTATAGGACTCGACCTTAATGCGTGCAGGCTGTCCCATGTAGACCTTGGCAATGTCGCTTTCGTCTACCTTTCCCTTCACATAGACCTCACGCGTGTCGCCCAGGGTCATCAGCAATGTGGCTGAGGAACCGACAACCAGGATGGAGCTGACCGCGTCACCGACTTCAACATCGCGCGACAGGACCGTTCCATCAATGGGAGAGACAATGGTGGAGTTGCGATACTCCTCTTCCGTCTGATCCAGGAGCGCCCGCGATTGTGAGACCTGCGCCTGGGCCTGCCGCAACTTTGCCTCAGCTACTACTTCATTGGCTTTGCCCAGATTTTGTTTGTTGACGGCCATTTCATAGTTCTTTTGCGCCTCCTCCAGGGCGGAGGTGGCAAGCACGCCCACCTTTGCCATTTCCTGAGCGCGCTCGTAGGCTCGTTTGAGCATAGGCACATCCGGCCCTTCGGCATCTACTTTGGCGTGCTGCAGGTCGGCCGCCGCTGCTCGAGCTGCAGCTTCCGCTGCCTCCAGCGAGGCGCGCTGCTGGTTTACCCGGGCCTGGATTTCTTCTTTATCCAATTCCGCCAGAACCTGGCCTTGCCTGACCTGGTCTCCATAGTCCACCAGAAGTTTTTTTACGATGCCGCTGGCCTTGGATTTGACCTCAACCTGGGTGATGGCCTGGATCTTGCCGGTCGCCACCACGCTCTTGGCCAGGTCCCCGCGTTCTACTTTTACCAGCTTGGAAGGATCGATCTTGCTGCCACCGCGGGTAGCCGCTACTGCCACAAGAACTATCAGGATGAGGGCTACCACCGCAGAAAGGATGAAAATCACCCTCTTTTTGCCTTTTTTTCCGTTACCGTTTGCCAAACCCCTACCCCCTTGTAGGCTTCCTTATTCAATACGCTGGCAGGCTGAAAAAGTTCCAATATATAAGGACTTAATTACTACCGGGTTATTACATGAATCGACACAATGAGCTATTCCGATTAGACCTGAATTTCAGGAAAAGGAAAGCCGAGTAAATCGGGTCATCGGTGCATCGGGTCAT
>DATDGH010000003.1:0-8322 GCA_036522215.1 Candidatus Angelobacter sp.
GGGGACCCCGCAATACCGTTCACTTAACGAGAGATTGAATCTCGTTGGTTAATAGGCGAGGCGCAAGAACATTGCGGTGCTTACCCATATGATCCTCGTGGCTCCAGTATTGCCAACGGCTTGGTGGAAGCAAGCTTGGGCGGGGCAGATCCCTCGGCCCTACGCCCGCGCTGAAGAAAACGCGCGTGCGCTTTACGGGCGCTTCGGGACAGCAGAGCATCGAGGGTTAAGGAGTGCAACGACGAGGCCGACATTCATGGCAGCAACCACCCTCTTTTCGTAACTGAACGGTATTGGGGGACCCCGGAGCCATGCTACGTCTCTACGTCTGGATTCTTCACCTTTCCACGATTCCGGTTGGGCTACAGCAACTGTGGATACAGGGAGCAAATCCAGAGTTGGTGTAGCCATCAAAATCTGTGAGCCGCGCTACCGCGCGTCTCAGAGACGTAGCGTGCTACGTCTCTACGCCACCCGTTCATGCATTTGGGCTACAGCTTCGCCGTTTTTTCTTTAGCTCGCGCCAATCTCTTACCGTGCCAACAGGACTGCAACCTCTCAGTCCGCGATGATCGCGGGCTGAATGCTAATTGCTCTTACGGGTGCGTGATCGTCAACTTCAGCGTGTCGCTGGCCGTAAATGATCCGCTGGTTGCTGTGACCGTCAGGGTTGCATTGGTTGGCGGCTGGGGATTTCCTCCTCCACCACCCCCGCCTCCGCCTCCTCCGCCACCACCACAGGAACTCATGCCGCCCACTAGTAAAACGGCTGCCACGGTGATCAGCAGATCTTTGCGTCTTCTTCTCAGGCCGCAAAACACTACTGCCAGCACTCCGGCAAAGACAAAGGGTAGTTCCCTGAAGCGGATCGGCGACAGACGCGATGTCGTACTGGTGGCCACGCTGACCGTTACCGGGAAACTGTTGCCTGTGCTGCCAGTGGTGAAGCTCACGCTGGTGGGATTTGGAGTGCACGTAGTTCCAGCCGGCGCGCCTGTGCAGGTGATGGATGTCTGACCGGCAAAATTGCTGGGAAAAGTGGTAGTAGCAATTGTGAGATTGTACGTGGCAGTGCCGCCTGCCGACACAGTCTGGCTGGAGGTACCGCTAAAGAAAAACGGTTCAGCCACCGTCACTGTCACCGCCGCTGACGTGGTTGGATTGTAAGTGCTATCTCCGGAGTAGCTCACCGTTATATTGTGAGTGCCAGGTTGTAATACCGGGCCGGGATTGAGGGTGGCTCCTCCTGAAACAAGCGTCTGCGGCTGGCCGACTGCGGATGCTCCATCTAAAAACTGGACGGTGCCGCTGGGAATAATAGGTCCGGTCTTGTTAACCAACGCGCCCATGAAGACAGTCTGGTTGAATTGGAGTTGGTCTCCAGTCTGCGGACTGGTAACAGCCGCCGTGGGATTACCCTTGGTAATAGTTACCACCGCCGGACTCGCACTGCTGCTCCCTTTGTAACTGAGCCCATCGCCACCGTAGTTTGCCGAAACGGAGTGCTGGCCGGGAGGCAGACAGTTTGCAGAAAAACAATTCGCCAGCTCTGCAATTCCGGAATTATCCACAGCAATCTGTACGAATGGTGGATTGTTGCCGTCCGCAAATCCTACCGATCCGCTGGCAGGTTGAAGCCCGGAGACCCCGGCCGTATCGGCATCGATCACCAGAATTTGAACCGGGTCGCCATAAGGTACAGGTATTGCCGGCCCGACATGTCCCGTATTGAGGTTGACGACGAATGATTGCAGATTGGTGTTTGTATTTTCTGGACCTACTGAAACTTGAATCGTGTTGGAAGTACTACCCGCAAAAACACCATCTCCCGGAAAATTGGCTTGGAGATTGTAGTTTGTACCGCCGGGAAGATTGTTCACATTCACCGGACCGACAGTCGCCGTGCCGCCGCTGCCGCTGATGGGCTCCGCCGCAATGCCCACACCTGACAGCAGATTTCCCCCCAGGGCGATCAGGCCAACGTTCCCGGCTGGAGTCTGGGTAGCACTGGGATTTTGCTTGGCCACGGAAACACTGATTGAAACCGCCTGACCGTGCACAATGTTCACACTGCCAGATGGCAGTGGAGTTCCATTGAACGAAGCCGAAAGTGTGCTGGTAGATCCCTTGAAATTACCGGCGGCAGTAGCCCATGCATTGACCAGATTGTTGGAATCCACTGATCCCAGCCCACTCGCCATGTCATATCCCGTGGCCGTAGGATAGCCAAGCGCACCGGCCGTAGGATCATTCGTCACGTCGTTGCCCGGCACTCCTATGTTGCCTACGGTGGTGTCGTTAAAGACGCATCCAGTTGGGGTAGCAGGATTGGTTCGGCTGCTGGAGTTGCAGCCGTTGTAGTTCTCATTGGCCGCAAGTGGATAGAGAACGTAATTCGCCAGTCCCTGCCGGCCTCCTATCTTCTGGTCAACAATGGCCATGATGCCGGCAAACGACGGAGAAGAGAACGAGGTTCCTCCGGCAACATTGTTGAAAGTGGTCACGCCGCCGATGGTCTGACAGTCAGGCGTCCCGGGAACAGAAAAACAAAAAACATAAGGATCGTTGAGCGCTGCTGCCGTGAGTGAAACATCCGGTAATCCACGCGGGTGAAGCACCGAGTTTGGCAAGGTGAAATTGGCGAGGACTGATAGCCCCGGCACGCTCAGAGTCTGCCAAGAAGGAGTCGAATACGTGGTACTGACGCCGCCACCGCCGGACAGAAACAGAAATTCACCAATCTGGGCGCAGATTGAGCCGGCCTGCGATGGGCTACAACTCTCGTTCCATACCTTCTCGGGAATATAGCCTTTGGCCGATGTCAATGTCGTAGGGTCGTTGCTGCCCCAGAAAGTTCCTACCGTCCCGCCATTCACGGTTTCATTGAACTCGCTCCCGCCCACGGCTGTATTGAACGGAGTAGAAGCAAATCCGTTCACGGCGGCGCCTCCTTGCGCGGCGGTCGCGCTGGGAGCATTGGGATCGCACCCGGCTGCGCCAGTATCGCCCGAAGCGACAAAGACGCTGATTCCTTGCGCCGCTGCCTGCTGCCACAAAGCATTCCAGAATGCATTCCCCTGGGTTCCCAGGCCGCTCTCACAAACGTTAAAGCTCAGGTTCATAACCGAGGCAAGGTTTTCGTCCACAATAAAGCTTGCTCCCAGGCTGACGGGATCGGTAGTAAGGCTTCCGCCGCTCACTACCACGTCAATGGTTGCGCCCTGCGCCACTGCACCCGACCACTCCGTGTCCAGCGTAGCCTCCGCCCCAAGTCCGAACACCGTGTCAACCCCCGGATCGGGTCCATTCAAAACGATAGTTGGTGATTGAAGTGGCAGGCCGAAGAGCCGTTGAAAGGTGGTGACATCGCTGAGGTTGATGTTGCTGGCCGTCACTACAGCAACGGTCTGCCCAGCGCCATTCAGGTTGTTCTGATACAGAGGCGTGAGGTCATAGATCCTGGCAAAATCGCCAGGCACAATGGCGTGGCTTCCATCGTTGAACGTGAGGCCGGGCTGCCCGGGGGTGTGAGTGGCAATTCCCTTGGGCGTCCGCAGCAAGTTCGGCGTGCTGAAAAAATTATGCAGGGAAAGCACTCCGCGCACAACTGGAGACAAGGCCGCAGGGATGGAGACATCGGCCGCATTGGCAACGTGCAGAATGCCTGCAACCATGTACTGCCGCATCTGGGTCCGGAAGGCAGCCTCCACCTGGGCCGAGGCGCCCGCAAATTCAAGCCATAGTCCGCTCCTGGCCACCTTGCCTACTGTGAATCCGTGCTGCCGCAGCCACACCGTGACCTGCTGAATCTCCTTCGGCGACGGGCCAAACTTCTGCCCAAATTCTTCTGGCGTCAGCCAACGATGGTAGTCAGGTGAGCCTTTGGTCTGCTGACTGTCCAGCAGAGTCCGGGCCTGGTAGACCTGGTCGGAACTGCCTCCCATCACAAGAATCATCCGCTGCAGCGTCGTACTCCCGTCGAGCGGCCCGATATCGTAGGCGGTAGTAGCCAGCGGATGAGTAGAACCGGGAATGGTGACGCGCACTGAATCATCCACCGGACCCACGATTCGCGATGGGATGGACGGCGCCGAGCTTTGAGCGGCCCCCGTACTTGCAGTGCCTGCAAGAAGTAGTGATATCGCAAAAAGACGAATGAAAAGATAGCGGGCTCTCCTGGACGGCATCAGATTCCTCTCAATGATCACAGCAAGAACGATTTCGATCTCCACACGGCCCCAGACGGAACATGCCAAATCCGGGCTGTTCACAGAAATCCTGAGTACCTGAATTTCGAATCGTATCTCCCCCACATTCGCGAGTCAAACACTGTAGAGTAGGGAATTGTTAAGAAAATTAACGTGATGTTCAGAAGTACTGATCAGTCTCCAGACTGCATGGCTGGTCGCGGCCTTTCAGCTCCTGGAATCAGTGATTTCAGTGTGATCAGCAGTAAGCCTTTCAATTTTGCCAATTTCTGTGCGAAACTGAAATCATCGCATCCGCCACTCGCGGGCCTGTAGCTCAACGGTTAGAGCAGCAGACTCATAATCTGTTGGTTCTCGGTTCGAATCCGAGCAGGCCCACCGAAGTCGAATCGCGCGTGATCGCCGTGATCGGGTGATCGGGTGATCGGAAAAGCAGATTTCTTAGCCGCGAATTTGCCGCATAAACGCGAATGGGAAAAGAAGCCCTTTGGCCCTTGGCTAAACCTGGAATCCAAGACTTATCTTTCTAATACAACATGCTTTCGAGTCTTTTGCGCACATGCAGTCCGGCGCTGTAGTCAATCAAGAAGTTCACCATCTCGTTCATGGAGAGCGCCAACCGGAATCTGCAGTTGGAACAAAGCACATTCCGGCTGAGCACCGATTACGTGGGCGAGCCCTAGCCATACTATCTTTTCCAAAATGGTACACACACCAAGACTGAAACGATGTACACTGTCACGCAGCCAAATCGTCGAATTAAGCGCACCTCCATTTTTCGGCAACCCATCAATCAACTTCACCTGTTTCAAGAAAACCGAAAAGGAAATCATATGATCCGCCTGACTCCCATTATGAGAAAGCTCCCTGCGCTAACAATTGTCATGACAATCGCATCTGCGTTGGTCTACCGGGGTGAGGCCCAGACCATCGTTCCCACGTTTGGGGGCAACGCTCAGCACACCGCCGTTTACAACCCTGTCGCGCAAGACCTGAATGCCGTTCACTGGACTACCTCCATTGACCTGAACAACACGGGAGCTTTGGCCCACTATGGGGCGCCTTTGATCACGCCCGCGAATACCATCTTCGTGCCGCAGAAAACCGGGGCTGGCGGCGGCTTCCAGATCAACGTCTTCAACGCCGCCAACGGCGCGGCGCTGTACACGCTCACCACAGACTACGTTCAGCCGGCGCACAACTGGATCCTGCCATATCAACCTGCACTGGCCGTAAACTCGGTGGACACACGTCTGTATTATCCCGGCGCCGGCGGCACCATCTACTACATTGACAATCCCGACTCCACCAGCCATGGCGCGCCCGTGCAGCAAGTGTTTTACACCACGCTGGCCAACTACCAGGCCAATGCCTCCGCCTTCAACTCGACTGTGTTCATCAATACTCCCATCACCGCAGACAGCAACGGCAACGTGTTTTTCGGCTTCCGCGTTGACGGAACGGCGCCCGCTCCATTGAGCACCACGCAGAGCGGCTTTGCCCGCATTGATCCCAACGGCAACGCCACCTTTGTGCTGGCCGGCACTGCGGCGAATGACTCCAATATCGGACGCGACACCCACAACTCCGCTCCCGCTTTGAGCAACGATCAAACTACTCTGTACGTCGCGGTCAAGAGTGGCAGCACGGAAACCTATGGTTATCTGCTGGGCCTGGATAGCACCACGCTGGCAACGAAGTCCAAGGTGTTCCTGAAAGACCCGCGCAACAGCAACGCCAACAACGCTACTCTTCTGGATGACAGCACGGCTACGCCCCTGGTGGGCCCGGATGGCGATGTCTACTTTGGCATTATGGGCAACCCGTTCAACGGATCGCGCGGCTTCATGCTGCACTTCAGCAGCGATCTCACCGTGGAAAAGACTCCTGGCGGCTTCGGCTGGGACAATACTCCCGGCATTGTGCCCGCCAGCATGGTTCCTTCCTATACCGGAACATCGTCGTACCTGCTCTTTTCCAAGTACAACAACTATGCCAATGCAGGCAATGACAGCGGCGATGGCGTAAACAGAATCGCGCTTCTCGATCCCAATGCCACCCAGGTGGACGCTCACTCCACTTCCAACGGGATGCTGATCATGCGCGAAGTGCTCACTGTGATCGGCCCCACAGCAGACAAGGAGAATCGGGGCCCCAGCCTGCCCAATGCGGTGCGGGAATGGTGCATCAATACTCCGGCGGTCAATCCAGCTACCAACAGCGTTTTTATGCCGAGCGAAGACGGCCACATCTATCGCTGGAATCTGGTCAACAATTCTTTGAGTCAGTTCCTGCAACTCAACGTGGGTATTGGCTTACCTTATGTCCCCACCGTGATTGGTCCGGATGGCACGGTGTTCACGCTGAACGGCGGCACCATGTCTGCGCTGGGCAATATCAGCGGTGTGGGCATCGCTCTTGTTTCTTCCACTCCGGATGTCCGCAGTGTGGTGACGGGACAATCGCTCACCTTCACCACAACCGTCACCAATACCGGCGTCTCCGGCATTACGCCGACCGGGACCGTGACCCTCACTGACACCACATACGCAGTTGTGGCCGGCAGTTTGCAAACTACTACCACCACGCTGGCCTCCAACCTTCCTCTGGACGCAAACGGGCAGGCTGCCTTCACTACGTCAACGCTGACTGCGGACAAACATTTCATTACTGCCAGTTACAGTGGCGATGCAAACTTCAGCGCGGGCAATTCTGCGATGGTACAGTTCGTTCATTCCTCGGCGTCGAACACCACGCTTGCCGCCTCGCCCAATCCATCGAGCAACGGTCAGTCCGTCACCTTCACGGCCACAGTAGCGGGAACGCCTCCTGGCACCGGCACGCCCACCGGCCAGGTGACCTTCCAGGACGGTAAGAATGTCCTGGCCCAGGCTCCGCTGAACTCAAGCGGCGTAGTCACTTTCAGCACCTCAGCCCTGGCCGTTGGAAGCCATACCATCACGGCTGTTTATGCTTCTGACACGTCTTTTGCCGCCAGCACAGGAACCACGGTGCAGGTGGTCCAGACCGGGACTATTTCCACCACGACCACCGTAAGCTCGTCGCCCAGCCCGTCGGTGTTCGGGCAGTCGGTGACGTTCACTGCTAGCGTGACTTCCGGCAGCGGCGTACCCGTGGGAACCGTCACCTTCACTGAAGGCGGCAATGTGCTGGCTTCGAATATTGCCGTGGACGGCTCCGGTCACGCGGCCTTCAGCATCTCGGCATTAGCGGCGGGCAGCCACACCATCACCGCCGCTTTTACCGGCGGTACAGGCTGGGGCAACAGCAGCGGCAGTGATTCCGCATCGCCTCAGGTTGTTAACAAGGACGCAACCACCACGGCGGTAAGCTCGTCGGCCAACCCTTCGGTCTTCAGTCAATCAGTCACCTTCACTGCGGCGGTCACAGCAAACTCGCCCGGCAGCGGCGTGCCTACGGGTACGGTAACGTTCAAGAACGGTTCCTCTATCCTGGGAACCTCGACTCTGGATGGGACGGGCCACGCAACCTTTGCCACTTCTTCGCTGGCAGTGGGATCGCGGTCCATCACCGCCACTTATAACGGCGACTCCAACTTCAATACCAGTACCTCTTCCACGCTGACCCAGACGGTGAACAAAGATGCGACCACCAGCTCGGTGACGTCATCCCTTAACCCCTCGAATCACGGCCAGAGCGTCACCTTTACGGCAACCGTAGTGGCCAACGCACCGGGCAAGGCTGTTCCCACTGGCAGCGTCACTTTCAAAGATGGGACAAGGAACCTTAGCACCAAAACCCTGAACTCCTCTGGCAAGGCCACATTCTCTACAACAGGCCTGAGCCGGGGCAGCCACTCCATCACCGTTGTCTATGGAGGCAGTTCCAGCTTCGTGGGCAGCACTTCATCGGTTCTCACGCAAACGGTGAACTAGGAAGAATCGGGTGATCGCCGTGATCGGGTAATCGGATGATTGGAAAGAAATTCGAACGGAGATGTTATCCGAGTAGCGGAAACGATTGCCGCACAGACGGTGCTCAGCACCCCTCTCTTTTGCAATGACTAACCGGAGGGCCGGGCGCAAGCAGTTCGGCCCTTCGTCTTCGCTTTTGCTAAGTACCAAGTACTAAC
>DATDGH010000004.1:0-3202 GCA_036522215.1 Candidatus Angelobacter sp.
TGACTTGTACGCGGCTTTCTTTCGCGGGCAACGCCTTCGCCGGCTTGCAAAATGAGTTGGGCTGCGGTTTTCTTCGCGCAGCCATGCTCACTCGCGCCGGGGTACACTTCGCCGGTTGCGTCCGCGATTTGATCTGCCGACGCTGGGTACACGTCTTCCACCGCGTCGCCATGATTCAATACGGCGCTTCGATTATTCAGTTGTCAAAGATCGCTTCGGGAGCTAAAAAGTTCCCGCTCGCCCCTGGGGCGAGGACGCTTCCTACTGCGCCTGATACCAGCATGGCAGTGGAATGATGGGGAAGTCAATAAAGTGCTGTCACGATACTGTCACTTTTGCCGGGTTTAACCATCATTGCCTTGTTCTTAGCGTCCTTCGTGCCTTTGTGGTGGCGATTTTGGTGCAATTTGATCGAAAAATTGCACCGCAAAGAGTGCAATCACAATTCTGATTTTTGTAAATCCGCTCTAAGTACTGAATCTTGCTAAAATGCGCTCGATGATTCCCGCCCTCACTTTGGCATTGTGCTTGACTGTGACCGGCCAGGGTTCATCGAGCGTCCCGCCCCCTGCGGACTCGGCGAGGCAAGGTCAGGCCGCGCCCGGAAGCGGTCAGGAGGTGAAAGCAAACTCCTCTGCGGCTACTCCTGCAGGTGCTGCACAACAGAAAAAACACGGCCATGCGACGCCTCCTGAACACAGCAATACCCCACAGCCTGCTGCCTCAGGGGAAGACAAAACTCCGTCTACAACTGAAGTGACGCCGCGCCTGCTCGATCGCTGGTTTCAGGCTTACGTCCTCATTACCGGTCTGCTGGTCTTGATTGGACTGAGCGGGCTCGGGGTGGTGCGGCGGCAACTGCGGGAAATGAAAGAGGCGCGCAAGCAGACAGACTCCCTAATCAAGCGCGCCATCGAACAATCTTCGGCCCTGAGTGATGCGGCGGAACAGACTGACCGGCTCATCGAGCAGGCCATCCAGCAAGCGAATACTGCTGCTGAACAAGCCAAAGCGGCAAACATGGCTGCCTGCGCGGCCAAGTCCAGCTCGGAAAATTTTGCCCAGATTGCCGCCAGTTCCGTGCAAAGCGTCCACGTTGCCCAGGAGGCCATGCGACTGGAACAGCGCGCCTGGGTGTTTGTCACAGAGACACGCGTGGGCGAATTGCAGGCCGGGAAGCCCTTGAGCATTATCATCGGTTTCAAGAACACAGGTCGGACACCGGCCAGAAACGTGCAGATTGCTACATGCATTGACGCATTGCCCCAAGGGCAGGTTCCGGAGCCCAATCTTGAGAAGACACAAAGCCGCGGCATCATTCCTCCTAACGGAACTTTATTTGTGACCGTCGGCGCCGGCCGCAAGAATGCAGAAGGCGTGACGGAGAAAGGCTTGCAGGCGATTTTGGCAGGCGAATTAGTGGTGTGGGTCTACGGCACGACTACCTATGAAGACATCTTTGAGACCCGACAGGCCACCATGTTCTGTTATATGCTGCAGCCGGATGGAAAAACCTTCGGCGCTGCCGACATGTATAACGATGCAACGTGAGAAAGCAGTAATTAGTATTTAGTAGTTAGTATTTAGCAAGAGCATAACCAACGGCAAAACCAACACTGGCACGGACACGACATCATTATTAAAAGATGAATAAATCTGGATTGCTGTTACTTCGATTTCTGCTGGCCCTGTTGTTGATCTTTTCTTCGTCCGGCTACGCCCGCGATCCTCAGGCCATTCAGTCTGCAACCGAATTGGTTGTTGTCACAACAGCCGATTGGAATGCAGTACCGGGCACACTCCAGCGTTATGAACGAGCACATGCGGGAGGGAAGTGGAGGCCGGTGGGAGAGCCGGTTACAGTCGTCGTCGGAAAAAATGGCCTGGGATGGGGATCTGGCGTCGACCCAACCGGTGTCCGCGAGCCAGGCGATCCCATCAAGAAAGAAGGTGACGGCAAAGCGCCGGCGGGCATCTTCCGGCTCAGCAGCGCCTTCGGCTACGCCGGCGAGGAGCAAAGCGGATGGAGAATGCCGTATATCAGCCTGACGCCCTCCATTGAATGTGTTGATGATGCTGGGTCAAAATTCTATAACCGCGTTGTAGATAGAGCCAGCGTCTCACCAGACTGGAAGAGTTCAGAACACATGCGGCGCGAGGATGAGTTATATCGCTGGGGAATCGTGGTTGACCACAATGCAAATCCGCCGAAGGCGGGAGAAGGTTCATGCATCTTCCTGCATATATGGCGTGGGCCGGGGCAGGGAACTGTCGGCTGCACGGCTATGTCTCGAGAGCAAATGGAGGCATTGCTGGCCTGGCTTGATCCAACTCGACAGCCGCTGCTGGTCCAGGCGCCGGCGTCACAATACCAGCAATTCAGGCACAAATGGCACCTGCCGTTGAGGAACTAAGCCTAAAGTGTTAAGCGCTTTCCTTTCACTTGACTTCGCTCCGACGCCGAGTTAGCTTCTCAGTCACTCTTAACCAGGCCTCATCTCCAAGGAGCTTCTCATGTCGAACGCCAACAAGGCCCTTGCCGTACTGGCGGCGCTTGCCTTTTTTCTGCCCTTCGTTTCGGTTTCGTGCAGCACTTCCGGAATCCCGGGTATGCCCGGCAATGCCGCCATTCCCAAGATCAGCCTGGAGATAAAAGGCGCCAAGCTGGTTCAGTGTTACCTCAGTCCGTGTTCTCCCAAGGACATCTTTTCTTCTTCACAACTGGGACCGTTGGCAGGGTACGTGTCGGACCGTGATCTGCCCGATTCAGCCAAGATCGGAGGGACCGGCGGAAAAGACGTAGGTCTCAATTTTGTTCTCTTTTCTGCTATTGCGGTTGTTGTCGCCATCATCGTTTTATTTTTTGGAAGAGGAGGAGAGCTTCTATCGGGATTGGCCTCAGTCGGGGCAATCGTTCTGCTGTTTATGTTTCGCAGTAAATTCGGCGATGCTTTTGCTCCGGAACTGAATTCGCCGGAGATGAAGGCTGCCGGATCAATGATGCAATTTCAGTTGCAGTTTGGCATCGGGTTCTGGGCCTGTGCGGTGTTGTCGGGATTGTCCGGCATTCTGGCATTTAAGGGGGCCCTGACCGGACGAGCTCCTGTTCCAGCGGGTGCGCCGGGTTTGACCGGAGGGTACGCTCCACCGCCACAGACTGGCGCTACGCCGCACTCCGAGCAGTTGGCGGTATGCCCCTCTT
>DATDGH010000005.1:0-2385 GCA_036522215.1 Candidatus Angelobacter sp.
GTCGTGATACCCGCGATACATCGACAGCATTTCTCGTTTCACAGCCTCGCTGGAGAGACGGTTCAACTCCTCCTCCGTCAGTTCCTTCTCTCGCCAGAGATTGCTCCACCACATCACCTCGCCCGGTCGGGCCCCGCCGTACCGGCGGCGTAATCGTGCTCATATTCATTTCCTCCTTAAGTCTCTGGACTACAGAAATGCTTGCAGTTTTGGTTTAGTTAGCGGGTACCAGCACCGTTAGGAAGGATGGCTCGTCTGGTGCTGTAAGGGACGAGCCATCTTCATCCGCCTATTGATCATGGAAGAGTTCGGAAACATTCTTGCAGTGTTAGGCCTCCTGCTACGATTGCGGCTCGGGTGTGGTGGTCGCTCTTTGGTGCCTATTAACGTCGGAAGAGCTCATCGAATTGTTGCGTGGCATTGAGGACAGGTGTACCGAGCCTTCTTTGGTACTCTCCGATAATGATGCGTGCCGGGCTTCTAATACTCAGGTTGTAATCGCATCTTGTCCG
This sequence comes from Candidatus Angelobacter sp., assembly GCA_036522215.1. Taxonomy (GTDB): domain Bacteria; phylum Acidobacteriota; class Terriglobia; order Terriglobales; family Acidobacteriaceae; genus Angelobacter. Next base: position 513 of record DATDGH010000005.1, read on the forward strand.
CATAGGGTTCAACCCCTTAATGATTCTTTCGCAAATTGATTTCACGCTGAAGAGGAATTGTCTGCGCCAAGTGTAGTTGCATACCATCCCAGCTAGAAGAGAATCTCGAGTTCCAGTGCGGCTTTTTCGGGAGCAGGGCATGGGACCAAGGACGAGGTGAACTGGATATGGCTGGACATGGAATCCGACTCGTGATGGAGGTGTTCGTTCTGGTGGCGATCTCGTCGGCGGGATGTCTGATGTTGTTTTCTTGCAGCGGCGCAAGAGAATCGAGACAGGTTTCATCCCAGACTGGCTCGCAAACACAAGATCAACCGTCGACTCAGGCGCCGTCCGCGGTCCAGAATCAGCGCAAGCAGGCCGAGCAACAGGGACGACCAGAGGTGGAGAAAGAACGAAAGCAAGCGGAAGACGAAGCAAGAAAGACGCTGGATCAGGAAGCGATCACAGCCGTATCACAAACTCAAAAAGCCGTCGATACCATCGCCGCGGGCAAAACTGATGAGGCGCTCGCAGCCATCGAGCAGGCGACGGGCAAGATTAACATCTTGCTCGCGCGCAATCCGGCGAATGCTCTCATCCCGGTTGATCTGGATGTGGAACTCATTGACACGGCACCGCGTGACTCCCAGGCCGTGCTTGAGATCGCAAAAGATGCGTCTCGAGCGGTGGACGAAAAGGATTATCCCGCTGCCCGCGCTTTACTGTTCTCCCTGATGAGCGAGATTCGTGTGCGCACGTATAACCTGCCGCTGGCAACCTACCCTGAGGCACTGAAAGAGGCTGCACGTCTGCTCGATCAAAAGGCCACGAAGGACGCCAGTTCGATACTGTTGACGGCCCTTGACACGCTGGTTGTGATCGACCACGTTACTCCCGTTCCGCTTCTTCTTGCCCGAGAGGCTATTAGTCAAGCGCAAACCAAGAGCCAGCAAGACAAGCATGGAGCACAGGTCCTTCTGGAGTTAGCAAAAAAGGAGGTAGCGCGAGCCAGGGAACTTGGGTACGCAGGAAAAGATCAAGAGTATGAAGCCCTAAATCGCCAAATCTCAAGTCTGGAAAAACAGCTGAAGGGCCCTGAGGACGCCACCGCAGCCTTTTCCAACCTCAAAGAGAAATTGAGCGCGTTTCTCAAACGTCAGTCTGAGCAAAAACGTGGGTGACCGATCGTGCGGCTCGGATCTGGCCGATCGGTCGATACGGGTTAGAGGACGAGATGAGTTGTCTCCGGACGAGGTGAGCCGTGAATACGATCTATGAGCTGAACGATCTCTGGCAGTTCCTTAAGCGACAAGAAGTCCGCATTAATGGAACTCGAGCGTCGGCTGTACGCTCTGCTACAGGTCATTAAGGCCAACGGCCGCCTCTTCGACTCCTATCAGGCAACGTACGATGGGTTGGCCAGCAGCAACATAGTCCTGGAGCACAGTCGGACAATCGAAGAGGTCGACGAGAGCATGCGGCAGCTTGGAATGCAAAGTCCGGAGAATGACTGTGCCAGACAATCTCGCTGACGATGACGCAAGCGGCTTGTCAACCCAAGCATCTCGGTGATCTTCTCGAAGTTTGTTGTCTCCTCTCAGACACTGTTTTCGCCAAACGGGACCGATTGGCTTCCTAGCTATTGGCATTAGTTTGATCCGATAGATGTTGGATCACCACATCGCGAGTCGATCCTAGTCCTTGATCCTAGCGGCCGTCCATGTCTATGACAATTCTTCGTGAGAGTAAAGCGAGGTTCCGAAAGAACGCGTAGGGCCGTTTCCACTTCAGGTTATGAGCGTTTGTGCAACTTTTGTTGGAGAGAATGCTACGACTTTAGTAGAGGACGTTCCTGACAGCTGCTGGTAGATACTATGCTCAAATGGTCGAA
>DATDGH010000006.1:0-18568 GCA_036522215.1 Candidatus Angelobacter sp.
TACGGTGAGCTTGTCGGGCGGCACGCTGGCCTCGAGTGGATCCTGCACGTTCTCCGTCGGTGTGACCGGCATCAGCGCGGGAGCGCAGGTCAACACCACGGGCAACGTGACTTCCACTGAGGGCGGAACGGGCGGAACGGCTAGCGATACGCTGACCGTGAGTCCGGCCACGACCTCGACGGCGGTCAGTTCGTCCGCGAATCCTTCGATCTTCGGACAATCCATTACTTTCACCGCCACGGTGACCGATACCTCTGCCGGTTCTACCGCCCAACCAACCGGGTCAGTGCAATTTGTGGTAGATGGAGTCAACTTTGGTTCGCCGGTAGCGGTGACGGGCGCCAGCAGCACCAGCAGCACGGCGACCAGCCAGGCGACGGCAACGTTGTCGGTTTCCGGATCACCACACACGGTGACGGCAAACTACACCAATGCCGATGGCAATTTCATTAACAGCAGCGGCTCGCTGACGGGAGGACAGACAATTACTCTGGCCACCACCAACACCGCGGTGGTCTCGTCCTCGAATCCATCAGTATTCGGTCAGTCGGTGACCTTCACTGCGACTGTAGTGGATATCTCTGCCGGTTCCACTGCTCAACCTACCGGGGCGGTCCAATTTGTGGTGGATGGAGTCAACTTTGGTTCGCCGGTGACCCTGACGGGCGCTAGCAGCAACAGCAGTACAGCGACGAGCCAGGCAACGACGACGCTGTCCATAGGCGGATCGCCGCACTCGGTCACAGCGAACTACGTCAACGCCGACGGCAATTTCACCAACAGCACTGGCTCGCTGGCAGGAGGCCAGGTGGTGACCCAAGCCGGCGCCACAACCACTGTGAGCTCGTCGCTGGGCACGATCACTCTGGGCGACACAGAGACGTTTACGGCGACGGTAACTGCGAATCCACCGGCATCGGGCACGCCCACGGGAACCGTCATATTCTTCGATGGATCCAGGCCCATCGGCGGCGGAAAACTGAGCGGCGGCCAGGCTACCTTCCCCACTGCGGTGCTTGCTGTGGGAAGCCATTCCATCACTGCGATCTACAACGGTGATGCCAATTTCGCCGCCAGCCCACTTTCATCACCAATCACTGAGACAGTGAACTTACGTGGAAGCACGACGAGCCTGGGCCTGAATCCGACGACTGTGGGCGCGGGCCAGGCGAGCACGACAACCGTAACCGTCACCGACGGCGGAGCATCAACACCTCCCGGTACACCCGATGTCTTTTCAGCGACGGGAGCGCCGGCGACTGGACGGACCGGCTTCACCGCTACCCTGATCGCCAACGGCGCTGTGGTAGTCACGGGTGGTACGGACGCGAACAACATCGTATTAGCAAGCGCGGAAGTCTATTCCGGCGGTACCTTCAGTCCTACGCCCGGTAATCTGAACGCAGCCCGCACGGGCGCGGCTGCGGTGCTGCTTGCGAACGGCAAAGTGCTGATTGTGGGAGGTTCAAGCAATGGCAGCGCCAACGGAGCACTGAACAGCGCTGAACTTCTGGACCTCAAGACGGGCACATTTGCGTTAACCAGCCAGCACATGACGGCCGCGCGTTTCGGAATGACGGCCAGTCTGCTCAACAACGGCAAAGTGCTGATTGCCGGAGGTGAGAATTCCGGCGGAGTGGTCAATAGCGCTGAGCTCTACGACCCGGCAGCCGATACGTTCACCGCGACCGGAAATCTGAACCACGGACGCACGGGCGCATCCGCTACGCTGCTTGCAACCGGTAAGGTCCTGGTTGCGGGCGGATCCAGCAATGGCGATGGCACGGGCGCGCTGAACACCGCTGAAGTATTCGATCCCGCAGGCAATGCCGGCGCAGGAACCTTTACTTCTGTAGCCGGAGCCAATCCGAGTCTCGCTGCGGGACGCTGGCAGCCAGAGGCGGCGCTGCTCTTGAGCGGCAAGGTGCTGGTTGCAGGTGGTCAGGATTCAAGCGGAGCGTTAACCACTGCGGACCTCTATGATCCGGTCGCCGATAGCTTCACCGCCAGCGGCCATCCAATGAACGAGGCACGCGCCAACGGCTCAGCGGTTGCGCTGCCCAGCGGCATGGTGCTGCTGGCGGGAGGAACCACCAGCCAGAACGTAGACCTCTACGATGCTGACGGAGACAAGTTCAACCTGACCGGCACCCTGCTGCACCATGACAGTCCTGTGTCTACGCTGTTGAACAATGGGCAGGTGCTGGTGATTGGCCTTAATAGCGACAATCCTCCTCCCTTTGTATCGGATGCGGAACTCTACAGCCCGTCGTTCAATCCTCTGGGTACAGTAGGCTTCAGCTCGTCAGAGCCGACTGATGTTTTCGGCGCGCCATGCGTGCTCACACCCAGCACCAGTACAGCGTCAACCTGCACCTCTATGGTTACGCCTATCCAGGTTGCTACCAGTCCGCATACCATCACCGGTACTTATCCGGCAGATGCAGTGCACTCTGGCTCCAGCAATAGCGCGAGCTTGACGGTGATTCCGACGGCTCCGCCTACCATTGCCAAAGCCTTCAGCGCCCTCAACGTCGCGCAAAATGGCAAGGTCAACGTAAGCTTCACCATTGTCAATCACAACTCGGCAGCTACGCTGACCGGCATTTCCTTTACTGACGCTCTGCCGGCCGGCCTGGTAGTGGCTAGTCCCAATAACCTGGCCAGCAACTGCGGCGGCACCTTCACCGCAGTGCCTGGTTCGTCTGCCATGAGCCTGACTGGAGGCACTGTGGCCCCGCCCGGAACACCTCCGGCGATCGGCCAATGTGTCATTACTGTGGATCTGCTCGTCACCGGCACTGGCACGATCACCAATCAGACCGGACCTGTCTCCGCCAACGAGAGCGGCCCAGGCTTTGCCAGCAATATTGCATCGATTCATGTAGTTCTCGCGCCCACGGTTAATAAGGCCTTCGGCGCGGCCAGCATCCCGCTGAATGGAACTACTTCACTCACCTTCAACCTGGCGAACCCGAACACTGCTACTACGCTGGTTGGCATTGCGTTGAGCGATACGCTGCCCAGCGGGCTGGTAGTGGCCACTCCCAACGGTCTCGCGGGAACCTGCGTGGCGTCGTCGATCATCGGCGCCACCCCGGGCAGCAACTCCATCAGCCTGAGCTCGTTGAACCTGGCAGCATCTAGTTCGTGCTCCTTCTCCGTCAATGTGACGGGCACCAGCGCAGGGGCCAAGAACAACACCAGTGGGAACATCACTGGCACTTTCGACGATGGCAGCGGCACATTCGTCGTGATCACCGGTGGAACTGCGTCCGCCAGCATCGCGGTAGTAGCGCCACCTGTAATTGCGAAGGCGTTTGCCCCAGCTGCAATTGCGCCTACTGGAATATCGACGCTCAGCTTTACCATCACCAATCCTGCAGCCAACACGCTGCCGGAAAACGGTGTGGCCTTTACAGACATGCTGCCGGCTAATGTGGTTGTGGCTACGCCCAATGGCGCGACTGGAAACTGCAACGGAGGAACCCTGACGGCGGGTGCGGGATCGGGCATCATCACCCTCACGGGGGGCACTGTTCCGGTGGGCAGCTCCTGCGTGGTGAGCGTGAATGTCACCAGCTCTGTGATTGGCAGTTACACGAACACTACTGGCGCCGTGAGTTCCACCAATGGTGGTACAGGCAACACCGCATCTGCCACTTTGACCGTGGGGAATGCAAGTCTCTCCATCACCAAGACGCACGTTGGGAACTTCCCGCGCAATTCGACGGGCAACAACTACACCATCACGGTGAGCAACGCCAACGCCGGACCTACCGTGGGAACGGTGACCGTGACCGATACGCTGCCCAACGTGAACAACACACTGATAGCAACAGGGCTGACAGGCACCGGCTGGACGTGCAACCTGGGAACGCTGACCTGCACGCGCAGCGATTCGCTGGCGCCAGGCGCGAGCTATCCGCCCATTACATTAACAGTGACGGTGCCTCAGAACATCAGGGCCAACGTCACCAACTCAGCCACAGTTTCCGGTGGTGGAGATCCGAACAGCCATACGGCTAACGATCCAACCCACATTGGCCCGCCTATCCAGATCACTCTGGACGTGAATAGCGTGACGGTGAACGTGGGTGGAACGCAGTTCATCAATATGACGGTGGATTCTTCTCCCGGTGAGGGCACTATCAACTTCGCCTGCAGCGGGCTGCCTTTCGGGGCGAGCTGCAGCTTTAACCCGCCCTCCACCAATCAGCTCAATGCTACGGTAACCATGGGTATCACCACTTCCGCCGGCACCACGGGAGCGCTGCTGCCACTGGATCCGGGCACGGCGCCGCCTCTGTATACGGCGATGCTACCGCTGCTGGGGCTGTTAGGATTAGCTGTGGGACGCAAACGAGGCAAGGCCGTGCGCTTGCGCGTAGGCCTGCTGTTTGCAAGCATGGCGTTGTTGCTTGTCTTAGTAGGATGCGGCGGTGGTGGGCGTACGGTACTACCAACTCCTGCCGGCACTTCCACGATTACGGTGACGGCTACGAGTGCAACCACGGGAGATTCGGCGACTGCCACTATAACGTTAACCGTGCCATAGGTTTGTGCACGCGATTACAAGAGTTTTGCTTAGGTTGTGACGGAGAGGGTATCTCCTCGCCGAGAATCTGGTAATTGAGTAAGTTGGTAATTTAAAAATTAAAACAAAACCCTCCTGGGGAGGGCGCCGATGGCGGAGAAGGTCTTCGCAAATCGGCGCCGGATTAGAAAATTACAAATTTTTCATTTGCCAAATTGATTCTGGGTGGTACATTACCCGTACCAAAATTAAAAGCTGTTTATCGAATTTGTTAGAGGAGAAGAGGACAAACATGTCGAGTCCATTTATTGGTGAGATCCGGATGTTTGCTGGAAATTTTGCCCCGGCCGGATGGTCGTTTTGCAATGGCGCGATTATACCTATTGACCAGAACGACGCCCTATTCAACCTGATTGGGACTACCTATGGAGGCGATGGGCAGACGACGTTTGCTCTTCCCAATCTGCAGAGCCGTGTCCCTGTCCATGTGGGACCAGGATTTGCATTGGGACAGAGCGGCGGAACCGAGGCGGTTACCCTGACCACCAGCCAGATTCCTGCGCACAGCCACGTGCCGCAGTGCAATTCCATGTCGGGTACAGCAGCCGGCCCTGGCGGCAATGTATGGGCGGTTCCTAACCCAAGCGTCAACATCTACAACAATGTTGCTCCGAGCCTCGCTATGGATCCAGCGGCTATTGGGTCGTCGGGTGGCTCGCAGCCGCACGACAACATGATTCCCTTTCTGGTGATCAACTTCATTCTGTCGTTGTTTGGGACCTTCCCGAGCCAGTCATAAGAATCGGGAGATCGCGCGTGATCGGAAGAAGAGACATTTTAGCCGCGAGCTAGCATGCGCTAAGCGCCAAAGACCAAGAGTTAGAGGCAGGATTTTTTAAGGAGATTGGATCATGTCAGAGCCATTTTTAGGCGAAATCAAGATCATCAGTTGGAACTTTCCTCCCAAGGGCTGGACTTTCTGCAATGGTCAGTTGCTGCCCATCAACCAGAATCAGGCGTTGTTTTCGATTCTGGGTACCACTTATGGCGGCGACGGCATGCGGACTTTCGGGCTGCCTAACCTCCAGGGCCGCAGTCCGTTCCACGTGGGGAACGGAATCGTCCTGGGGGAAATGGGCGGGGAGACGACACACACACTGAACATCTCTGAGTTGCCGGCACATAACCATGTGCCTGTAGGCAGCTCCAATGCTCCGAGCGCGGGCGCTCCGGGAGGCAATTTGTGGTCAACAAAGGCAAACATTTACGCGCCATCGCCTGACAGCGCAATGAACCCGGCGTCCATAACGGTGGTAGGAGGCAACCAGCCGCACGAGAACATGTCGCCGTACCTGGTGCTGAATTTTGTTATTGCGCTGCAGGGAATCTTTCCGAGCCAAAATTGACCGTGTCAGGATCTGCGAAGGTTGGTTGCAGTTTGAATCAAGGCAGCCTCCGAGAACCTGGTAAGTGGGTAAGTTGGTAATTTGGTAAGTTGGTAATTAAAAATCAAAAGCAAGGCCAAGAGCGGAAAGGCTAAAGGCTAAGAGCCAAGGGCTAGAAGCTGGCGGCCAGGAGCTATTCAATGTCAAATCCTTTTCTTGCTGAAATCAGGATCTTCGCTGGAAGCTTCGCCCCCAAGGGCTGGGCCCTTTGCGATGGGCAGCTTATGTCTATCAGCCAGAACACGGCGCTGTTCTCGCTCTTAGGCACAACCTATGGCGGAAACGGCACCAGCAATTTTGCCTTGCCCAATCTTCAGGGCTGTGCGCCCATGCAGGCCGGCCAGGGGCCGGGTTTGAGCTTGCGACTTGAGGGTGAAACCGCTGGCGAACAAACCGTAACCCTGCTGCAGACAGAGATGCCAGCTCATTCCCATGGAGCGCTGGGGGACACTGGAAGTGGGGCTGCCTCGCCTGTGGGTAATGCTTGGGCCTCCGGAGCGAAACTCGGTGGAGGCAACATTTACACACCTACGAGCGCGCAAAATGTGCAGATGAACCCGTTTGCTACGAGCATCGCAGGGGGTAGTCTGCCGCACAACAATATGCAACCATTTCTTGGACTGACGTTCATCATTGCGCTGCAGGGAGTGTTCCCGGCACGTTCGTGACGCCGCACATCATTTATGAACTTAAAGGGGACGGTGCTTTTCGCACCGTCTCTTGCTCCCCCGAAGCGCCCTTCTGCACGAGACTAATCTAAGTTATCGGCTTATCCCCTTTTAAAGCGCAGCTTGGTCCTGAGCTGCCCATTATGAAGCAATCAGGAAACCCGTCTGTGCCACTGACCCTCAGAATCTTTTCGTTTTGCGACGATTTTCGATGGGGGGCTCGGACGGTCTGGGGTTTGCAATTTTTGAGTTGCGATTGAAAGGCAACTGCGAAACCCGCGACGCTCCGCGCCTCCACCCCAGCACGCCAAAACCGAGCGTGCCGGGGACTCCGCAATACCGTTCACTTAACGAGAAATTTGAATCTCGTTAGTTAATAGGCGAGGCGCAAAAACATTGCGGTATTTACCCAATGATCCTCGTTGCTCCAGTTTTGGCAGCGGCTTGGTGGAACCGAAACCTTGGGCGGAGCAGCCTCGCCCCTACTCGCGCCCTCCACCCCATCACGCGCAAAACACCAAAAACTGCGCGTGCCGGGGACCCCAGCGCTGAAGAAAACGCGCGCGAGCTTAACGGGGACTTCGGGATAGCAGAGCATCTTGGGTTAAGGAGTGCAACGACGAAGCCAGCATTCATGGCAGCACCACCCTCTATTCTCAACTGAGCGGACATTGGGGGACCCGGCCGTCGCTTTTCCACCGCCGAGGGCGGCGGTGCCACACGTTTGTTCTAGTTTGCGGCTGGCCGCGCTGTGCCACTGACATAAAGGATGAACTATGGCTATCAACGCCCGCTCCGCGGGCCGTTTAGCACTGCGAAGGATGAAGATCTGGCAAAATGCCCCCCACGAATCGGTGCATTTTAGAAAACTGCACGGTTATCTGATCATCTGAGCAAGCTGTTGAAAAATCATGAGATGACCGTCGCGGATGCGGCCTCAGCGTCCTGGTCATCTGAGCAAGTTGTTGAAAATAATCAGGCCTATGTCGCAGATGCTGCTTCGGCATCTTTTTTCATCTTAGATCTCTGCTCGGCCCAATCTTCCGGTATGGGAGGAAGGTAGCGTTCCCAGGTGTCGAGAAAGCTCTGGCGCAAGTAACCCCTAACGGTGGTTGTGGAACCCTTGTGAAAGCTGCGGGCGATGATTCCGAAAGGTTGGAGGAGGGCGGCGAGGCGTCGGGCGGAGCCCAGGCCATGTTTCCAGGCGCCCCAGGGGCGGTGTTCAGCGCCAATGAGCAAGGTGAGCAGGTCCTGGGTAGCGAGGTAGGAGGGATCGTCTCTGAGGAAGAAAAAGGCGCGGATGTCGCCCAGCAGTTCCAAGGCCAGGCTAGCGTCTGCGAGTTTGAAGGCCGCGGCCAGCGCGAGACGCGCTCTTTCCGGCCAAGCACCGCCGATACGATCGGCGATGTGGAGAAGAGGCTCGGCACAGTCGAGTTCGCGGGCAGAGAGACCTGGAGGGATACGGGCGGGCGACTGGAAGGCAACTTTGGCTAAGGCAGCGGAGTTGACTGCGGCCCAGGACTGGAGCGATTGGGCAAGGCCAGCAGCGGAGGAGGCGGCATGGGGATTGAAGCGGGCGACGGGATCTGCAGGTTTTTTGCGGCGAAACAAGATGGGAATGCAGCGAGCAGCCAGAGAGCGAGGCAGAGCGCCATTGCCGGCGAAGGCTTTGGGACCAAAGACACTGTAACGGGCCAGACCCTGGACATAATTGCAGTCTGCGTGCGAGCCGGAGTTAAGCAAGGCGAGCACGGGCTGACGCTCGGCGGAGGCGAAGGTGTGGTGGCAGTCGTCGAGCAAGATGGTGCAAGGCGGCGCGCCGGCAAAGGGTTTGCCGGGAGTGAGACGGCGGCCGGTGGTAAGGAGATTATCCATGATGGAGCGCCAGTGGGCACCGGTGGCGAGCCAGGGCGAGTCAGAAAGAGTTGCAAGCAGCTTGAGGCAAAGGGTTTTTGCGGATTGAGAGTCGGCTGAGCGGATGTGCAGGTAGGCGGCAGCAGGGAAGTTGCGGAAGGACCAGGTGTGGGCGACCCAGAGGGTAAGGATGGTGAACTGGTGTTCGTCGCACACCAGGAACTGGCGCAGAAATTTGGCGATGGAGTCGAACAGTTCGACAGGATTGGGCGGAGCTGCGGGCTGGTTTACGGCAGGCAAGGGGATCTCGACCTGGGCGAGACGCGCCGGCACTCCGTCGCGTTTTCCTTTTGCCGGGATGGGTTTTTTGTTAAAGCCGGGCAGAAGTCGGGAGAGGTATTCGCGAGTTTTCATTTTCTGTCACTTTCCTAGTGGGGTAAATTTTCCTGAAATCGGGTCATCGGATTGTCGGGTCACCAACACCCCGCCGCGCGGAGCTCGCGTCGGGGACCCCGGTCATGGGAGGAGAAACCCGCACCTCGATGCTCTAACAGCTATTGGTTCTAAATGGTTTAGCGGGCTGGTTGCGGCAAGGCGAACTTATTGCGCTGAATCACGCGGGCTCTCGATCCGGCCCACTTCTGGATCAGGCGTACACCGCATTGCGTGGCGTACCTGGCTGTCAATCTTTAAGTGTCTCATGGTTAATATATGTTGTCAAGTAGAAAATTTATAAGTTACCGCTGCCCACGATAAGAATCCGTGAGTCGTGCGATCGCACGCCTCAGAGATGGCGCCGAGCACCGTCTGTACGGCTGCCGTTTTGCGCCACGGGACACGCCTTCGGCTGGACCAGCTATAGAGTATTTTCAAAAATCATGTGACTGCTCAGAAATGCGGTCCGATGCGGCCACGGAGACGGCAGGGGCTTCTGGCTGCGCGTCGAGGTAAACTACAAGCTATCTCATAAATGGTTAGAGTAACGAAATCAACAGTTTTCGGGGCCAGGGGCTAAAGCCCGGAGTTGTGCGGAAGACGCTATTTTTGCGGGTTCTAAAGAACCCGCTCCCCGGACTAAAAGTCCGGGGCTTCCACCCGCCGAGTTAGAAAACCATTTATGAGATGAGTTCTACAAAGGCACTGCAAACCTGCCATGCTTGAGACTGACGTTCCTCTATCTAAATCCGTGATCTGGCGGAGGCAGAGGGAATTCTACGTTCAGCGCGGCATTAAGGCGTGGACTGAGGACATGGTCCCTCAGTTCATTACCAATAATCCCTTCATCGCTGAAATTTATGCCCGCATTGTTTTTGGCTTTCTCAGCGACTGCACATTGGTTGCTCCATCTCCTGGGAATCCATTGCGTATTTTTGAACTCGGTTCGGGAGTGGGGAAATTCTCGTACCTGTTTCTGCGTCAGTTGACTGGACTCCTGCGGGACAAAGGCATGGCCCCTGGGACAATCCGGTATTGCATGACGGATTGCTCTGAGGGCTTGATTCAGGAGTGGCGCAGCAACGGCCGGCTGGCAGAGTTCGTTTCTTCTGGAGTGCTGGAGTTCGAGCGCTTTGAGGCAGGCGAAGAGATCCAATCTTCTTTCCTCAGCTCCAAGGGACCGCTGGTGGTGATTGCAAACTACGTCTTCGATAGCCTCCCGCAGGATGCCTTTGTGGTGAAAGATGGGGAGATGTTTGAGGCGCTGGTGAGCACAACTGTGGGCAACGGCGTCGCAGGGACGGAAACACTTTCCCATTTACAGCTTGCGTACAAGAATGTGGCGCTGGCGGCGGGGGGGCGATATCCCGATGAGTCCTGGAACAAGATTCTGGAACTGTACGGAAGCCATCTTGCGAATGGCACTGTGTTGTTTCCCTGCGCTGCCCTAGAGATGCTGACGAGGGTTGGCAAATCCAGTGATGGGAGAGTGCTGGTGTTGGCTGCTGACAAGGGGTTTGCGCACGAAGAAGATCTGTCTCTTTGTCAGGGACCGCCGACAATCGAGTTCCACGGAGCAAACTGTTTTTCGCAGAGGGTGAATCTGGATGCCATGGGTAAATATTTTCAGGGCATAGGCGGAGAGGCGCTCATGCCGGACAAGCATTCCGCCAGTTTGAATATTTGCGTCTTTCTTAAGGGCCGAGCAGACGACCAGTTCCCGGTCACGAAGGCGGTGTATGGTGAGACGCAAGCAGCCTTTGGTCCGGATGATTTATTTACCTTGTTTTCCTGGCTTAATGCGCACATGGAAGAGATGACCGTACTGCAGATATTGGCAGGGCTGCGGTTGAGCCGCTGGGACCCAATCCTGTTGCTGCGAGTTTTTCCCGTGCTGGGGCGCCAGCTGGGTTCGATTGGTCCTGAGCGCTACGATCTGCGCAACGCCGTGCTCAAAACCTGGGCCAATGACTATCCGGTCAGCCAGAACGAAAATGTTCTGGCCTTCGATTGCGGCGTTATTCTGCTTGAATTGCAATTCTTTGAGGAAGCGCTTTCCATGTTCAAGATCTCGCAGCAGGTACTGGGAGCTTCTGCAGCCACAAGTTACAACCAAGGTCTGTGTTATGCGGGACTAGGACGGAATTCTGAAGCGCTGGCTTCCATGATCGAAGCGTGCGAATTAGATACGACCTTCGAACCGGCCCGGCTCTCGCGCGAAAGGCTGGAAGGAGCGGCCAAGGGCGTAGTTCATAAAAGCCGCTGACTGCTTCCGGCATGTTGGTGGTGTTTTGCAATCGGGTCATCGGTGCATCGGGTCATCGGGTCACCACCACCCCGCCACGCGAAGCGCGCGTCGGGGACCCCGGTCATCGGAAGAAACACCCAAGATCTCGGTTCGTTGAGTGCCTACTACCGCGATTCCAAAGTTTAGCTTTCTCCGATCTTCGCAATCATCCAAGCTGGCAAACGGCGACACTGACTTCCGGCATCCCGGGGGCTGCCTGGGCGCCCGTTTGTGGAACCGTTTGTGAATCCACCATAAACCTGAGACCCAAAAAATAATCTTGTTTCACATTGACAATCATGTAAGTTTGAGCAACACTGTTTCCCGCATTTTGCTCCCCCTAGCCCAGCAAGTAGTCCCAGGATTTCACTGATCGTTGTGTGAATGATGCAGCGGGGTTGTGCTTCCCGGCGCTGAACTGCGTGGGGGAGGCGACGTCCGCCCTTTGGAGAAAACGCCGATGAATTGCTTTAAGAGAACCCACCTGTCGCTGGCAGTTATTGTTGCCTTGTTCATTTCCGTTTCCACCGCAGCCTTCGGGCAGACCGCTGCGTCGTCTTCCACTCGGCCGACATCCGGACAGCGGATCTGGCTGCAGGAGAACCAACTGTTGCCGGTCCAGCACGTTGCCAGCGGGCTGAGCAAGGGGCAAGGGATGATGACGGTTGAGCCAGGCGTTTTGACCGGGCTGGGCCAGTCGCAGCCGGTTTCCATGGCTGCAGGCGACGTCGATGGAGACGGATTTGAGGACCTGGTGGTTGGCTATAGCAGCGGCGGGAGAGGGTTCATCAGCATCCATCGGGGCAACATGGATGCGTTTGCTCCGCAGAGCGATGCTTCGTTCAAGGCCATAGGCCGGGGCCAGTTTCCATCGCCTTTTCATCTGGAAGCGAAGACGTTCGGCGTTCCGGTGTCGTCGGATTTCATAGCCTTGGGGAACTTTACAGGGCAGGGGAACCAGGACTTGGTGGTGGCAGCCAAGGGCGGGAGTGCGCTGTACATATTTCCCAACGATGGAAAAGGGAACTTTGGGACGCCGCAGACGGTGAATGTGGCCGGCGGAATCACAGCCCTGGCGGCAGGGAAGTTGGGCCATACGGGCACCCTGGTCGTGGCAGGGGCGCGTTTGCTGACCGTTTACGTGTCCACGGCGCAGGGGTTGACGGCGCTGGCCAGCTACCCGGTTTCTGCTCCGGTTTCCAACATTCTATTTGGCGACTTTGGCGATCCGGGGCTGGATGTAGCTTTTCTCTCTGGGGGAAAGATCCAAATCCTGCGCTCTTCGACCATGCAGTTGACGACCGTTGCCTTACCGGTAACGGTCCGGGCCTTTGCTCTGGGTTCATTCATTTATAACCGCAATTATGGGCAGCAGATTGCGCTGGTGGCTCCGGATGGCAGCATACAGATAGCGGTGCGGAACGAATTTGATTCGCGCGTTTATACGGTTGCCGAATTCCAGGCTATTCGCCAGGCCAAAATGAAACGCCAGCCGGCTCCGGCTTTTGTTCCTGCGGCTTCGTTCCCAACGAACGGGTGGAAGATCGTGGAAAGCTTTGCGGGCGCAGCGGCGCTGGGAGCCAATCAGACGCCCCTGATATTCCGCACGCGAATCTCCATCAACGGCGCGGACGATGTGATGGTGTTGAATGCGTTTTCGGGGCAACTGACGCTGATTTCGCATGGGGATGGGCAGCCGGGAGCGCAGACGTTCCAATCGGGGCAGGTATCGCTGCGGCCCTATTCGGGCACGCCGATTGCGGCGCTGCCGATGCGGCTGAACGTGGATGGCCGCCTGGGAGTGATGGCATTGCACAGCAACGAGGTTGCGCCCTCGTTGATGGTTCCCATACCTGATCCTAATTTTTTCGTCAACACCGATAACGACCCGACACCCACCTCGCCGATCGCGAATGCTTGCAACAACACGAGTTTTACCGATTTGACGTCTTCCTGCAGCTTGCGCGAAGCCGTTCTGAAGGCCAATGGCGACACCATCAACCTGCAAGCCGGACACACCTACTCGCTGACGATCGGCCGAGGAGCCACGCAGGATTACACGGGCAATACGGGCGCGCTGTATGTAAACCAAACGGCGACGATCGTTGGAGGTAACCAGAACACCACGATTATTCAGTGGGGCACACCCAGCAGCGGCACGGTGGACATGGTGATGGCGGTTAACCAGGACATCAGCATTATTTCCAACGCGACCGCGAGCCTCTCCAACCTGACCATTCAAAACGGCGTAAACCACGGAACGCAAGGCAATGACGGCGATGGCGGCTGCATGGAGTTCGATACGGGTTCCAGCGGCACTGCCACACTCACTTTGACCAACGTCACGCTGCAAAACTGCAGCACGCTACAGGGCGGTGGCGGAGGACTGGTGATTTTCAACTTCGTTACCCCTGCGGGGGGCGGAGGGGCCACCATCAGCAACAGCATCATCCAGGGCAACTCGGTGGTAGCTTCAGGTCAGGCAGGGAACGGTGGCGGAATCGCCATTAATTTGGATGCCCACATGACGATGACCGCCAGCCAGGTCAAGAACAACAGCGCGGTCCAGAACTGTACTCCGACCTGCGGTCTGGGCGATGGTGGGGGAATCAGTGCTTTCGCTCCGCAGAATGTGAGCGCAACCACAGCCGAGAGCTTCATCCACTCAAGCATCATTTCGGGAAACAAATCCGCTGGATTTGGCGGCGGAATCAACAGCAGCGCGTCCTTTTCGATTGACACCGGCACGGTCATCAGCGGCAACACTGCGGGCACGGACGGGAGCAACCCCACCGCCCATGCCAACCAGGAGGGCGGCGGATTTTATTCGAATCCCACCTCGCCTTGTCCTTTGTCGTCTACTTGTACGACCACGCTGAGTAAAGTGACGATTACGGGCAATACGGCCACAGGGAATGGCGGAGGCATTTCCCACGGGAACGCCAGTGCGGGGACTACAGGCTCTTTAACCATGAGCTTCAGCCGGTTGGCGGGAAATACCACCAGCGGGGGCAGCGGAAGCAACCTCAACAACAACAATGCCACGGCCACGGTGACGAATAACTGGTGGGGAACAAATGCAGCGGCAGCGACAATCAACACGGTTGTTGCCAGCGGCGGGACGACGACCTTTGATCCGTTCATCGTCCTGACGCACACGGCCAGCCCGAACAAGATTCGCATCAACCAAAGCTCGACTCTGACCGGGGACATGAGCAAAGACAACCACGGCAGCGGCGCCTCCCTGGCAGGAAACCTGGATGTGCTGGTTGGTCTGCCCATTACATTCAATAACGCTGTTCTAGGAACCATTGCCCAGGCCCAGCCAGAAGCGCTGGGCGCAAACGCGCAGGCTACGGCTACCTACAATGCGGGAGGCGCGGGAGGGAACGGCTCTGCGGATGCCACAGTAGACCAGCAAACCGTCACCGCTCCCATCACCGTGCTGCAGCCGCCATCGATTACCAAGAGCTTCAATCCGACGACTGTAACGCCGAATACTCCGAGCACAATCACCTTCTCGATCACCAATGGGAATACGGTGACGATTGACTCGAGCTTTGCGGACACTCTGCCGGCGAATCTGGTGGTAGCGACTCCCCCCAACGCAAGCAACACGTGCGGCGGGACACTTACGGCCACAGCAGGCGCGGGGAGCATCAGCTTTGCGAACCCGAGTCTGGCTGCAGGTACCTGCACGATTCAGGTAAATGTACAGAGTGCGGTTGACAATGTTTACAGCAACAGCGTGACTATTAATTCGGCGGATGCGGGCAACGGCAATACGTCTTCAGCGAACCTGACGGTGATCAATGCACCAACCATCGCCAAGGCGTTCGGCGCGGCCACCATTCCACTGAACGGAACGACCAGCCTGACGTTTACCCTGAGCAGCACAAATACTAATTTGACCCTGAATGGAGTTGCATTCACAGACAATCTGCCCGCAGGTCTGGTGGTAGCCACGCCCGGCAACCTGAACAATACTTGCGGCGGGACGGCGACAGCTGCGAATGGATCATCCTCAGTCACGCTCACGGGCGCCAGCCTGGGAGCAGGCGCATCGTGCACGGTTTCGGTGACAGTGCAGGGTACGACATCTGGAGCGAAGAATAATTCGGTGCAGGTGACGTCGACCAATGGCGGCACCGGCAATACGTCCAACGCGTCCATTACAGTGATTTCACCGCCAACCATCAGCAAGGCGTTTGGGGCGACCAGCATCCCACTGAACGGAAGCACGTTACTCACCTTCACCCTCAGCAACCCGAATAGTTCCAACACTCTGACCGGCATTGGGTTCAGTGACACGCTGCCTGCAGGGCTGATCATTTCCACGCCCAACGGTCTGACCACTACATGCACGGGAACGATTACTGCCACGCAAGGAACCAACGTGATCAGCTTGTCTGGCGGGACCCTGGCGGCGACCGCATCCTGCAGTTTGTCCGTCAGCGTGACCGGCATTGCCGCGGGCACACAGAACAACACGACGGGCGCAGTTACTTCAACGGAAGGTGGGACGGGGGGAACGGCATCGGCCAGCATTACTGTAGTCGCGCCACCCACGACCACCAAGTCCTTTAGTCCTGGAGGCATTCAGCCAAACGGCACCAGCACCATGACTATCACCATCACCAATCCGCCGGCTAACACCGTGGCCCTCACGAATCTGACGTTCACAGACAACTTCCCGGCCAACGTGGTGGTGGCAACTCCCAATGGTCTGACCAACACCTGCGGTGGCACAGCAACGGCTGTGGCGGGATCAGGCACTGTCTCACTGACTGGTGGTACGGTTGCGGTCAATACTTCCTGCACGGTGAGCGCGAATGTCACCAGTGCCTTCACCGGCTCTTATCTAAATGACACGGGTCCCGTGAGCTCCGGCAACGGTGGAACCGGTGCAGATGCCACGGCAACTTTGGGCGTGGCCTTCCCGCCGACCATCAGCAAGCTGTTCCTGCCGGACAACATTCCGAACGGTGCAACAACTCTATTGAGCTTTACCATTAACAATCCGGACAGCAACTCCGTGCCTCCAAATTCGGATGTGACTCTCACTGGTATCTCATTTACTGACAATTTGCCTGCCGGTGTGGTGGTGGCAAATCCCAACAACCTCAGTAACAGTTGCGACGGGACTGTAACGGCTACCCCTGGTTCCTCCACCATCACCCTGACTGGCGGAGATCTGGGCCCGGCCGTGGGGTTAATGAAGATCAAACCTCTGCACCCGCTGCCCATGCAGCCCCAACCATTATTGCAACCGCTGCAGCCACTCCAGCCAAAGGCCACAGGCCCAGCATTCCGGCAGCAAGTACCCAAATCCGGCAGCATCATAGTCCGGGGAGGACCGCAGCAGCCGCAGAGTTCCAATGGCTCATGTTTCATTTCGGTAGAGGTGCAAGCAACCAGCACTGGAACCAAGAACAACACGACGGGACCCATCTCGGCTAATGAGAGCGGTCCCGGCGCCACCAGCAACACCGCTACTCTGACGGTGACGGCCGCCCCCACGGTTGTACCGCCGACGATTGCTAAGGCTTTCGGCGCCAGCACTATCCCGCTGAATGGCACGACTTCTCTAACATTGACCTTCGGCAACCCAAATTCCAGCACCAACTTCACCAACGTCCAAGCAGATGACCCGCTGCCCAGCGGTTTGGTGGTGGCATCACCCAATGGTCTGGGTGGAACCTGTTTGGGCGACGGCGCCACCGTTTTTGCCAATCCCGGGAGCAATGACATCAACACATTTGGAACTAGCCTGCTGGCCAACACGTCATGCACAGTCATCGTCAACGTCACCGGTACGACCTCCGGCGTCAAAAACAATACCACCGGGAACGTGAGCGCTACCTACGCGTTTGGCGACACCGACCAGAACATCACCGGTGGCACAGCCTCAGCCAGTATCCTGGTGGTGTTACCGCCTGTCATTGCGAAGGCGTTCAATCCAAGCTCGATTGCGCAGAGCCAGACTACTTCGTTGGGCTTTACCATCACCAATCCAGCAGCCAATCCGGTTGCGCTGACTGGAGTGGGCTTTACGGACGTCCTGCCGGCTGGTCTGACTGTGGCCAACGGAAGCGCCACAGTTTGTGGCGGGACCCTGACCACCAGTGGCGGTAATACCATTTCGCTCTCTGGCGCCACCATCGCCGTGAGCGGCACCTGCTCCTTCAGTGTGACGGTGACCCCGACAGCGTTTGGCAACTTCACCAATACCACCGGCAATGTCACTTCAAACGAGGGAGGCACCGGCAACACTGCTACAGCTACCCTCACGGTGGCCCCGATAGTGATCAGTCCGACCAGCGTCGACTTCGGAGATGTTGATTCGGACCAGGCCGCCGCAGCCCTAATCACCATCACCAACAACGGGAACACGGCAGTCCCGCTCAGCATTTCGCTTACCCCAGGCACGGGAGCCAATGCAAACAACTTCTTCTTTGCGACGAATTGCCTCATCGCTTTGCCGGCACATCAGTCTTGCCAGGTAGGCGTTGCCTTCGTCGCCCCGCACGTGACTAGCACGGCACAGCTGGGAGTTTCAACGGCAACGCTGAATGTGACCAGCAGCAGCTTTACGCAACACGTTCCACTGAAGGCCAATGTCATTGATCCCGAACCTCAGTTCACTCCCTCTTCGTTGAATTTCGGTACTCACACCGTCAACACCAGTACGACGTTGACAACGGTACTCAAGAACGTGGGTCTCTCGGCGCTAAACATTCAGAGCATCACCATCGGCGGAGCTAACCCAGCGGACTTCACGGCTCAAAGCTTCTGTCCGGCTTCATTGTCACCCGGCAGCTCCTGCAACATTAACGTCACCTTCAAACCCCTGGTCAAAGGCAACCGTTCGGCTACATTGGTTTTGACCAGTAACGATGGAACGACCACGGTGCCCTTGACAGGCAGAGGTAAATAATGAGAAGCGGCATTGGTTGTGATTAACAACGGCGATACAGAGACAATCCCGCTATCGGGCACAGGACAGTAACTCTCTTCACATTGCGGCGAGGCCCTTGCGTAAAGGGGTCGCGCCGCAATCATTTTTTTGACCCACTCTTAATTCTTTATCCTGTGCGGCAGTAGATTCCGCGCTGAGCATTTCGAGGTAAAAAACAAAGGCCGCCCGGCAACCAGGCGGCCTTTTTTCAAGGGAGAATAGTTCCAACGGAAGCTCAACAAAACCCATCAGAACTTTCTGGCAAAAATCTTATGTTTGCGTGAAAGGCAGTGTCAAGGAATTTTTCCAGAATAAATGCCTTTGTTTTCAATAGCTTATCGAATTTATCAACAGTGAGCAAAAAGGGGCAAGAATCGACATTCC
>DATDGH010000007.1:0-7781 GCA_036522215.1 Candidatus Angelobacter sp.
AAGCGCCGTGCACCCAAAAACCCGACCCCTTTGGACCTCCATTACGAATGCGTCCGTGTCGGAATGCGAGGCCTGTTTCATGAGTTGGGCTTGGCAGCATGAACATCGACAAAAGTTTTGCTATGTTTCTCCCTTAAGGGCCTAATTGCTGAATCTAATTTCGATCAGACCGCTAACGGAGAGACTACACTCATTATGAAAATGCTGGCGGTGAAGTTTTGCACCTCAGATACAGGAGTATCGAGGGTAGCCGTTCAGTGGCGTCGTTCGCTCGGGGGAACCAGGTTAGCTCGGCCGGACTTTGTGTCCGAAGCAGATAAAGTCGTAACGCCGAAGTTCCTCGACGCGGCCCTCGACAGCGAGGCGGTAGATCTTGTTGGTGAACTGATTGGCGTCCTCTTCCGTCATGTTCCGTGTGGCTGCCCAAAACCTGGGCGGATTCAAATAGATGCGCTGCTGGGGCTGGGTCTCAGTCATCTTAGGTGTGCCTCACATGCACAGGAATGTAAACGGGGAAACAGATTCGAACTTAATGTGGATTATACAGGAACATCGTACTCTGCAAGAGCCCGGTATGGCGCAATGGAAATCGGCGTTTTCCCTGCCTCTCCCTCGCCCAATTTGAATAGCAGATTTCATAATTCATCAGCCCGCTAACCACTCTCTTTCGCAAAGGAAAATTCATCTTGGGTTAATCTACGCTTTACCGGTCAGCAACACAAAGCAGATATCGTTGGCTGCTTGCCTCTGTAATTCTCGCTCCTATCCAACCCGTCACCTCAACCCCCAAAAAATGGAGGAAATCATGGTAAGCAGTTCCAGCTTAAGGAAGTGGCAGGCAATGTTGAGTTCATTTCTTGCCTTGATGATGTTAGTGCCCGCCCCGGCTGTGGGCCAGAATGCCCGGACCGACCGGGACCATCATGGCGCTACCGCAACCCCAATCAAACACGTTATTGTTTTGATCGGCGAAAACCGTACCTTTGATCATCTCTTCGCGACCTATGTTTCACCCAGTGGCGATTCGGTCAAGAACCTTCTCTCTGAAGGCATCATCAAAGCTGATGGCAAGCCCGATAAGAATTTTTTCAAAGCACAACAGTTCCAGGCCCTGCCACCGTTCAAGACGAAATATTTCATCAACTTGAACGATTTTGAAAAGGGGCCGTACACAACTCTGCCCGAGCCCACGCTGAATTTTGCTCCGACCGCGACTGTTTTTCCTCCGGGCACGCCGGCGGCACTTCTGGCTGCGGTCGAGCCGTCTCTGGATGCGGACGACCTGAATCTGCTGACCACCGGCGCGGCCAGCGAATTTACGCAGACCTCTGAGCTTCCGGATTTCGATAGCCGCATTGCCAATTTTGATCACTTGCCGAACGGCCCATTCCCGCTCCGGGGCGCTAAACTCCCGTATGATTCCTACACCGGCGACACCACCCACCGGTTGTTTGAGATGTGGCAGCAATCGGATTGCAATCTCCGCAATGCTACACGCAAGAACCCTTCCGGCTGTTTGAATGACCTGTATCCTTTCGTGATCACCACCTATACCAGCGAGGTTGATCCCAATAGTATCCCGCTTCCCAACAAAGTTGACGACAATGGGGGCGGCAATTCGATGGCGTTTTACAACATGCGGCTTGGCGATGTGCCGGTTTTGAAGCGTCTGGCTGACCAATTCTCCATCAGCGACAACTTCCATCAATCATTTATGGGTGGCACGGGCGCTAACCACGTGATGCTGGGCACAGGTGATGCAATTTTCTGGTCTGATGGCAAAGGTAACCCGACCACTCCGCCCTCCCACATTGCCAATCCCGATCCGCTGCCAGGCTCAGACAACCAGTACACGGTGGACATTAATTTTGACGGCAATTTCACCGAGTGTGGCAACACTTCTCAGCCCGGCATCAAGCCGATTCGGGATTACCTCGAGTCTTTGCCATACGATCCGGAGCCGAATTGTCAGGCGGGACATTTCTACATGATCAACAATGACAGTCCCGGCTTCCTGCCGGATGGTACCGTGGACACCGCGGGCATTGCCGGCGGGAGTTCGATTCCACCCAGTGACGTCCGTACGATTGGCGAGGCGCTCAACGAAAAAAATGTTTCGTGGGCATACTACGGCGGCGCGTACAACGCGGCGGTCAAGCTGCAACACAACCCAAAAACCACCGACCCCACAATTCTGGTGGGTGCGGCGTACTGCAACATCTGCAACTTCGAGTCCTACACCAACGCGATCATGGGCGATCCGGTACAGCGATCCGCACACATCAAGGACACCATCGACTTCTTCAATGCCATCGACCACAGCACCCTGCCGGCAGTCTCTTTTGTGAAGCCGGACGGCCTGCTGGACGGCCATCCTGCCTCATCGAAAGAGGACCTCTTCGAAGCCATGGTGGAGAAAATCATGGACCACCTGAATGCTAATCCGGAATTGATGGAGAAAACGGCGTTCATGATCACCATGGATGAGGGCGGCGGCTATTATGACTCGGGCTACATCCAGCCGCTCGATTTCTTCGGTGACGGACCGCGCATTCCGCTGATCGTGATTTCGCAATTCACCAGGGGCGGGCACGTGAACCACAGCTATGCAGATCACGTCTCCATCCTGAAGTTCATCGAGCGCAACTGGCGGTTGAGGCCGCTGACGGACCGCAGTCGCGACAACTTCCCCAACCCGATTGCCGACGATGACAATCCTTATGTGCCACTCAACAGTCCAGCGCTCAGTGATCTGTTCGATATATTCCATTTCGATCATGATCGAGACTGATGCTCATGGCTATTGAAAAAAATTGATGCCGGCCCCCAAGTGGCCGGCATCAGTCATCTTGCGAAGCTGAAATTGCGCTGTTTTGTACCATTTTGTCTTTCTCTAACGAACCCAAATGGGCCCGCTGGTCGGGCGTTTTTTATCTGGAAGCCCTCGCCTGCGCGTCCCACGCGGGCACGCTGCAATCGACTTAGCCGGGTCGGCGCCCGTCTTCTGGGTGATGAGGAACTCCGGCAGGTCGCCGGCGCGCGCTTCGCGTGACGGGGTGGAAGCACCGTGTCTGTCCCCAGCGCACGCCGGTTTTGCGTGGGATGGGGTGGGGGTCACGGCGATCACCCGATTGCAAGCATGATCAAAACGCTGGACAGCAGTTAGAGACCGTGATGAACTACGCCCTTGCGTAGCGACCCGGCTGAGTGCTAATTGCTATTCTAAATCTGAGAGCAGCTCCACGGTCCGCGAAATCATCACCAAATTCCGCACTTCCCACATTGGACCGGCAACACGGTAGCCCGTAGGAAGGTTCCAAGCCCCTCCATAGCGGTGTGCGTTGGCTTATAAACTTTCAGAGTAGCTTTGACCAGCGAACAGTTAGTAAACCCATTATTAAACCAGAGGCAACACGCGTTCAGGAGCTCACATCTGTTGTGAGCAGCACGATTCCCCGGGCCCAATTCCTCACGCTAATTGGAAACTGAAAGATTGTGGCTGTGCTTCTGAGGATGTTATGCCGAGAGTTCTGAGCTCCCTTCTATCTGTAAGCCTGTTCTTGATTTCAGTATTCAGTCTGGCCTTCGCCCAGACAGCTACCACCACTCCCATCGCTCCCATGAGTCTGCCGCTTGTCTTTGAGGCCAACCGCGGGCAGACCGCGCCCCAAGTCCAGTATGTCGCCCGCAGCCGGGAAGGCGCGTTGTTTTTCATGAATGACGGCCTGGCAGTCGCCGTGCCCCAACTCGGCGCGTTCCGGCTGCGGTTCGAAGGAGCAACGGCGGCGCCCGAGATCATCGCTGATGGAAAGCTGATGGCGCGCAGCAACTATCTCAATTCAGATCTACGGAAGTCGGTCACGGGAGTTGAGAATTATTCCACGCTGCGCTATCGCGCCGTGTATCCGGGAATCGACGTGAAATTTTACGGGCATGACCGGCACCTGGAACACGATTTCCTGCTTGCGCCCGGCGCCGATCCCAGCCGGATCGAGGTGCGGCTGGAAGGAATTGAGAAAATGGCTATTCGTCCGGACGGGGCAGTGGAACTCACGCTGGGAAAGATCGCGCTCACGGAGTCAGCGCCGGTTGCCTGGCAGATGATCGACAAAAAGCGTGTTTCGGTGCAAGCAAGATGGAAGCTGCTGGGCGAAAATCGCCTGGGCTTCTCTGTCGGCCGCTACGATCCTGCTCAGCCTCTGACCATTGACCCGGTACTTGCCTATGCCACGCTTACTGGCGGACGGGCAGGCTTCAGGGCGGTTGCTCTTGATCCCCATGGCAATATCTATTTAGCAGGCAGCACCAGCGCGACTGATTTTCCCACTACGGCCGGCGCGTACCAGCGTACGCCGCTGTTTCCCACGAATGGGTTTGTGGCGAAGTTCGACAAAACTGGAAAAATTCTTCTCTATTCGACTTTCCTGCATTCGTCCATTGACTTCATCGCGGTAGATGCCAAGGGTGAAGTCTACACGGCCAAAAACTTTGATGATTCCTCTCCGGGACAAATCCCCGGTTTCGACCCCGGTGTTTCCGTGGATAAGTTGAGCGCCGATGGGTCCAAACTCCTGTATTCCATGGTCTTGGGACGAAGCTCGTCTAGTCCGTCATGCAAGATTGTGGATTGGTCAATCGTCCACGGCATTGCTGCAGACAACGTCGGGCACGTCTGGATCGCGGGACATACGGGGAACCCCTGCCTGCCAACCACTGCTGGTTCTTTCCAGCCGACAAAGCCTGGCAACTTTTTTACAGGATTTGTCGCGAAGCTGGATTCAACTAAAACCAGCGCGGGCTCTATTATGTACGCCACTTATCTAGGCGGCAGCTCCGCCGATACTGCTGGGCCGATTACGGTGGACCGTTCCGGCAATGCCTATGTCACGGGAGATGCCTTTTCCCAGGATTTTCCCCATACGGCATCGTTTGGAACCAATGATCTCCCCCGTTCCGAAGGATTTAGCGCGGTATTTGTTACCAAGCTGGACCCCAGCGGATCAAGGGCAGTCTTCTCCGTGCTGTTGCTCGGCGAGGATCAAGGCATCAGCGGAATTGCTCTGGATCCGGCCAACAACGTTTATGTGGCTGGAACCACCTCTTCCTGGACCGGTTTTCCCAGGACACCGAACGCCTTCCAGCGTAGCGGTACGCCCCATTGCTTCGGTGGTGCCAATCCCCCCTGTTCCGCCGGTTTTGTCACTGAGATCAATGCCGCGGGCAACAGCCTGATTTATTCCACTCTTCTGGGCGGAAGCAATGTGGACGTGGTTGGTGGAATTGCGGTGAACAATCACGGCATGGCTTTTTTGACCGGGTGGACAACGTCCACGGATTTCCCCATCACCTCCAACGCCTTTAAGAAGACGCTGGCCTTCAACTCGACAAACGCCTTTGTTACAGCGTTGAATCCCGGGGGCGGGTCGCTTTACTATTCCACCCTGCTGGGCGGAAGCAATCGCACATTCGGATTCTCACTCACCCTGAATCCTGCATGGGATGCCTATGTCATCGGATTCACCGCGGACGCCGATTTCCCGGTTACGCCGGATGCCTTCCATTCTGGAACGGTACCGGATAGCTTCTTAGCCAAGGTGGTGATTGCGGGCGATCTGAAGGCTTCTCTGACCGAGAACACCTCAACCGTGAAGCGCAATGGCCTGGTAGCGTTCTCCGCGCACGTAACCAACCTCGGCCCCGATGGAAGTGACAACGTTGTTCTGACCGATCCTGTCCCTGACGGATTCAGGTTTGCCGGGATCTCAGGCAGCACAGCTAGCTCGTGCTCGACTCCGGCAGTTGGAGCGAGGATGGGGAGCGTGGTGTGCCGCAAGACACGTCTGGAAAACGGCCAGAGTTTCGCAGTGAATATCCGGCTGCGGGCGATAGCGACTGCCGGCAGAATGCTGACGAATCGAATAACCACGAGCGCCCGGACGCAGGACCTGAATGAGGCAAATGACGCTGCGGAAGCCAGCGTTCTCGTCAAGGAATGAAGCCCACCGAACAGGAAAGGCGAGGCAAGACAAGACCTCTTCGCCTATTTGCGCTGTGCCGAAATCACCGTCACGTTATAAGGACTGCATTTCTCGGAGAAACTGATCCCGCTCTTCATCCGTCGCCCAACCGCCAGACACCAGACCGCATTTCTTGCATTCCATCACGTATGGATGTTGCCGGGCGTATTGCTTGTCCGCCAGTTTGATTACCTGCCCGGAGCAGCGCCCGCAAACGAATTCTCTGCCCTCTGCCGTGCCTCGGGCGCTGAATTCAATCTTAGTCATTCATGTTTTCTCCGACGTTCCAGGTTCCCAGAGATTCTGCATGGGAACTGCGGTTGGCACTTGCAGTTCAGGCATGGGTTTGGCGATGAACAGCTGGCGGCAGGGCTTAGCGAGCCAACGCGCCCACCGGCTGGCTTTGTTACGGCGCGCGCTGTCGGTGGCGATGCCGGTGCCGGCGTACATTTGCCGGTACAGCTTCGAAATGAAAATGAATGCCAGGCGTGCCCTCATGGACGTTGTACAGCGGGAACGCTTCCAAATCGAACTTATATTGTAGAAGTTGTCCCAAACCCACTGCGTTCGCCGCCTCATTTCCTCAGAACTCATGATCGGATGCGGCATGAACATCTTCGGCCTTACCTCGGGAGGAGTGAGCCAATAGCGCGTGATCGGTACTCCGTGGACTTGCGCCTCTTGAGGTTGTGCTTTTTCCCACCGGTCGAAATCGATGGTTCCCGGATAGGGGGTAAGCATGACGAATTGCGCAAAGGTCAGACCTGCTCTATGTGCGACATCTAGGGTCGCCTCAAATGTCTCCCGCCGGTCGGAGGCTAATCCAAAAATGAAGGAGCCCAAAACATGTATGCCGTGATTCCTGAATTCCTGCAACCGTCCGATTAGGCTCTCTCCGGAACAGTTAAAGTCTTTATAGACGGCCTTCAGCCCCTCGGGGGTAACGGCTTCCACTCCCACCAGCGCGCCCTTGATATTCGCCGCCCGCATGGCATCGAGAAAATGAGGATCTTCCGCCGCCTCCATGGTTATCTGGGTGAAGAAAACCATATCTTTG
Organism: Candidatus Angelobacter sp.; assembly: GCA_036522215.1. GTDB lineage: Bacteria > Acidobacteriota > Terriglobia > Terriglobales > Acidobacteriaceae > Angelobacter. Next base: position 7,075 of record DATDGH010000007.1, read on the forward strand.
GGCAGCGCTGCCAACTGCGACATCAGCTCAAAACGTTCCCTTCGAATTGCTTTTAACTCCTGGAGTCTCTGATGGTTGTTCTGCCGCTCAGCCAATTGCATGTCTGAGAGTGAGACCGGGTAGAAATTGTCATCGGCAAGGGCTATGAAACGGTAGCCAAGCCGTCGCAGCTCGACAACTTCTTCGATCACCGTGTCTGCTGCCCTTTGCCTTGGTTTCTGGCCATCTGTACGCCATACCGAGCAGAACGAGCAATGTTTGGGACATCCCCGTACGGTCTGCACCGAGGCCCACATGTACCGGCCCTGCGGCAAAAGGTCCCAGCGCGCGGACTTAAACTGTTCAGCGCTCACTTTGCCGCCCTCGTAGATCCGCTTCGGCGTGCCATCGCGGCAATCGGTGAGTGCCTCTTCCCATGCGCGGTCGCCATCGCCCTTTACTACCGCATGTGCTCCACCCCGCTGGAATGCTTCCTCCGGGTACAAAGTGGAATGAATACCACCGAAGATCACGGTCGCACCCCGTTCGCGCGCTTTGCGGCCGAGGCCGTACCCACGCAAGGCATTACCGGTGTGAATTCCTATTCCAACCACGTCACCCGCCGCAATGTTCAGTGGGTCCAAATGCTCCAGGGTTTCATCACAGATGACTGGGTCGCCGAATGATGCCGGTGTCGCTGCCGCCAGAACATAGAGCCAGCGCGGAGT
>DATDGH010000008.1:0-3818 GCA_036522215.1 Candidatus Angelobacter sp.
GTGGAACGAACCAATTCTTGGCTGGGACAGTTTCGCCGATTGCTGGTTCGTCATGAACATTTACTCTCCACTTATCGCGCCTTCTTCTATGTCGCCTGCCTGTGGATTACCCTCAGGAGGTATTTTTGAAACACGCTCTAATTACTAACTACTGATTACTGTGGTTTCCTTCTTCATTCGCCGGCCGGTGTTCGCAACCGTTTGCTCCCTGCTGATTATTCTCGCGGGCGCCAGCTCCATTCCCACGTTGCCCATCGCCCAGTTTCCCACCCTGGCGCCGCCGGTAGTGTCGGCGAATGCGTTTTATACCGGCGCCAACGCCCAGGCGGTGGAAGCCAGCGTCACCACTCTGCTGGAGCAAGCCATCAACGGCGCGCCGGGAATGCGCTACATGAGTTCCAGCAGCGGCAACGATGGTTCCAGTTCTGTGACCGCTACCTTTGATCCGGATCGCGATCTCGATCTTGCCGCCGTCGACGTGCAAAACCGCGTCTCCACAGTTTTGGGCCGCCTGCCCGCCGAAGTCCAGACCACGGGCCTCAGTATTACCAAGACCGCAGGTTCATTCGTGCTGGCGGCCGGTTTTTATTCGGAAAATGGACAGTACGATGATCTCTTCATCAGCAACTATCTTGATGTCTACGTCCGCGACGCGCTCAAGCGCGTAAAAGGCGTGGGTGACGCCCAGATCTTTGGTGAACGCAAGTACTCAATGCGCTTGTGGCTGGATCCGGCGCGGTTGGCAGCCCGCAGTCTTACCGCATCCGATGTGGTGGCGGCGCTGCGTGAGCAAAACGTTCAGGTGGCCGCCGGACAGGTGGGCCAACTGCCGGCCTTGCCGGGCCAGAGTTTCCAGATCAGCGTTCGCGCCATAGGCCGCATGACCGATCCCAAAGAGTTTGAGAGCATCGTGCTCAAACGGGCGGTGGACGGTTCCTTGATCGAATTGCGCGATGTGGGACGCGCCGAGTTGGGATCAGAGAGTTATGGCGGCAAAATCCGCTACAAGGGCATTGATGTTGTCGCCATCGGCGTCTTTCAGCTTTCCAATGCCAATGCTTTGGACGTGGAAAGTGCGGTAACCGCAGAACTGGCCCGCCTCGCCCAACACTTTCCCGTAGGCTTGAAATACCAGATTGCCGTAGACACAACTGTCTCCGTCCGGCAATCGATTGTTGAAGTGCTCAAGACCCTGTCTGAAGCTATTGTCATTGTTATCGTGGTCATTTTTCTCTTCCTGCAGGGCTGGCGCGCCACCGTGATTCCTGCCATCACCATTCCTGTCTCTTTGGTGGGAACGTTTATTTTTGCCAAGGTGTTCGGCTTCTCCATCAACACTCTCACCTTGTTTGGCATCACCCTGGCTACGGGCCTGGTGGTGGACGACGCCATTGTGGTGATTGAAAACGTAGAGCGCCACATGGAAGAAGGCACATCGGATCCAGCCCGTGCAACCCAGGTGGGCATGAAAGAAGTCACCGGCGCGGTCATCGCCACCTCGTTGGTACTCATCGCTGTATTTGTGCCGGTATCGCTGTTCCCCGGCACCACGGGCCGCCTCTACCAGCAGTTTGCCCTGACCATCGCCTTTTCCATTGCTCTCTCAGCTTTCAACGCCTTGACCTTGTCACCGGCCCTGGCGGCGTTGCTGTTGCGTCCGCGCCGTGGTCGTCCCAACCCATTTTTTGCGGCTATCAACACGGGCATCCAGAAGGGCACATCCGGCTATGTTGGATTTCTCCACCACCTGACAAATTGGCGAAGCGCTGTGATTGCCTTGTTCCTGCTGGGGCTGGGCGCAACTTACTTGGTCTACCGTCGCGTGCCTACAAGCTTTCTGCCCGATGAAGACCAGGGATACCTCATGGTGATTGCCCAGGCGCCACCCGGAGCATCGCTCGACTACACCATCAAAGCCATGGACAAGGCCAGCGCCATCATCACCCAGAATCCCGATGTTGAGGGCGTGTTCGCCGTCCCCGGCTTCGGTTCCGGGGCGGCCAATCAGGGCTTCATATTTGCCGTGCTGAAAGACATTAGCCAGCGTCCCGGCGAGAAACACAGCGCTGAGGCCATTCTGAACTCGGTACGCGGGCCGCTCATGGGAGTCAGTGAAGCCATGGTCTTTCCCATCTTGCCTCCAATCATCCAGGGCCTGGGAAGTTATGGCGGGTTCGAATTTGAATTGCAGCAGACCAGCGGCGGCAGCCTGGAAGAATTAGAGGGCGTGTATCACGAGCTTCAACAAAAAGCCCAGAAGCGGCCTGAACTGTCTGGGTTGTTCGCGACCTTCAGCGCCCGTGACCCCCAATACGTAGTCCAGATGGATCGGGAAAAGGCCAAGAGCCTGGGGGTTTCCTTCACCGAGATTACCTCTGCGCTCCAGATCTATATGGGATCAGAGTATGTGAATGATTTCGACTTCAACAACCGCTCTTATCGCGTCTACGTGCAGGCGGACACGAAATTTCGCTCCCAGCCGCGCGACCTGAAGCAATACTATGTCCGCTCTGATAGTGGCCAGATGATTCCGTTGGATAAACTGGTCACCGTCAAGGAATCCACCAACGCCAGCATCATCAGCCACTACAACATGTTCCGCAATGTGGACATCAGCGGCAGCGCCGCGCCGGGTTACAGTTCAGGAGATGCTATCAAGGCCATGGAAGAGGTGGCCAAAGAGGCCTTGCCGTCAGGCTATACCTATTCCTGGACCGGCCTTTCCTTCGAAGAAATTCAGTCGGGCAAACAAACGATCATCCTCTTCGCCCTCGGACTGCTGGTGGTTTATCTCACGCTGTCTGCGCAGTATGAGAGCTTTGTCTTGCCTTTCATTATCCTTCTGGCCGTGCCCATGGCCATGCTGGGCGCCTTGCTGGCGCAATCGATTCGTGGTTTGGAGAACGATGTTTACTGTCAGATTGGTTTGGTCATGCTGATTGGACTGGCCAGTAAAAACGCCATTCTGATCGTGGAATTCGCCGAGCAATTGCAGCACAAAGGGATGGGCCTGGTGGAATCCGCCATTCAGGCAGCCAGGCTGCGGCTCCGTCCCATTCTCATGACCTCGATCGCCTTCATTCTGGGCGTGCTGCCGCTGGTGTTTGCCACCGGCTCCGGCTCTGCCGGACGCCATTCCGTAGGCACCACCGTCTTCGGCGGCATGATCATCTCCACCTTCCTCAACCTGTTCATCATTCCTATCCTTTATGTAGTAGTCCGCGGCTGGCTGCCCATGCGAATCAAGGAAATCATGCCAACCGCCGACTTGGAGCCCAGAGCGGCAGACTGAGGTGGTTGCGCCAGCAATTCCGAGAATTCTCTTTTCGTTTTCAGGACAGGCAGTGTAGCTGCGCAGAGAATTTGGTAATTGCGTAATTTGGTAATTTGAAACTCAAACCAAGTCTTCCCTGCTCTCCGTGACTCCGTGTCTCCGTGGTGGGTGTTGCTTTTGCTAATTGCCATTTGCTATTTGCTATTTGCTATTTGCTTCCAGAAACGCATTCATCTCGCGCAGCACATCGCTCTCGTTTGACTTAAACACAAAATGGTTTGCGTGCGGCAATCGCACCACGTGAGCTGAGGGCACACCCTTTTCCAACGCCTTTGCCTGAGCTTCAGACTCAGCATTGTCTCTGGCTTCTGCCGCTGCCACCGTTGCCGCGTCACGGCCCATCGCCGGCATTCCTGAGTGTGGGATGGCGTAGATGGCCAGCACCGGGACCGTAATCTTCGTGTACTTCTCCTGGCCGTCTATAATCGCCCGCACCGGATTTGGAATCTGCATTTTGCGCGTGATGATCGGCGCATACTCCAGG
>DATDGH010000009.1:0-4847 GCA_036522215.1 Candidatus Angelobacter sp.
ATGGACAAATCCATAAGTAAGAAACTGCCAGATCCAGCCCTGGAGAACAGCATCTGGGATTAACGATGTGTAAACCAGGAACACGTCCACAAAGTGGCGATTGAACATCGAAAGCAGGATCAGGAATGCCCAGATCCCGGCGCTCAGAAGAACGATCTGGCGCACCGCGCCCTGGAACCGGGGAAAACCGAATTGAAACGTGCTAGTTCTGGGCATGCTATTTCTCGCCGGCCTTGGGTTCTGCTGGGACGGGAGCGCCAATTGCGCTTGCTTCCGGCATTACCGGCAGGCTGCGATGGCCCCGCGCATCCACTGATCTGACTGCGAAAATCACATTGTCTTTAGATTGATTCACGTCTAGTTTTGTTTCTGATGTGCGGGTCACATTTTCTTCCGGAAACTCCGGGTCGGTTGTCCTGCGCCACAGCACTTCATAGGCATCCGCGCCTGTCGCGGCCTGCCATTCAATTTTAGAATCATTCTCCTGATCTTGGGTGGAAATGATTACTTTGGCTGGAGGCGCGGGCGATGAAGCCAGCGACGCCAGGGTAGCCGCGTTCAGCCGCGCCACGTTGGCAATGTAACCGGGGTCCACGAACTTCGGCAGATCACCATATTCGATGCCGTTTTCAGTCCTCACGTTCTGGTGCTGGTGGTTATAGTCTTCGCGATATTCGGTAAAGCGCACCGCGGCGAAGCCCTGCTCGTTAAAGGCGCTGTGATCTCCTCCACGCCCGAAGCGATCGCGACGGAAGACAAGCTTGGGGGTGAACTGGCCGAAGCTGTAGGTTTGGGCCACCTCGCGAATGTAGCGCGCGAGCTGCCGCGAAAGCGAGTCATTCTCTGATCCGGTGGCACGAATGCGGCGGAGATCAGCCTCGGTGGTCACCGCCGGAATGCCCTCAGAAAACACTCTCACCCAGTTGCTGTTCTGTTGCGTATCGCCGGGTGTGCGGTTGCCACCCACAATATCGTTGTTGAGGACACCCTCAAGCTGCCAGCCTTCGGATTTAGCCATCGCGGCAAAGTGGGTGCTGCCGCGCAGCCCCTGTTCTTCTCCCGCCACGGTGAGAAAGATCAGCGTGGCCGGGAAGTGATGTTTGCTCAGCACCCGCGCGCATTCCAGCGATACGGCAGTCCCGCTGCCGTCGTCATTGGCGCCCGGCGCCTGGTTGGTGGAGTTGCCAACATCGGTGTTGCGGGAATCGTAATGTCCGGTCACCAGGTAGATGCGCTTCTGCTGTTGCCCATCGCTGCCCTTCAGCACGGCGTATACGTTCTGGATTTCCGTTGGCTGTTTAATCCGGTCTCTCGGATTTCGGGGTTGCTCGATGAAGGTGTCCGTTTTCACCTCAAGACAGCCACCGCAATCGGCGGAATAGCGCTCGAATTCCGCTTTGATCCAATTGCGGGCGGCAACAATGCCGTGCTCCGAGGTGGCGGCGTCGGGATTGTTCACGGAAAGAGTGCTGCGAGTATAAAAGCCGGCCAGTTTGCTGATGTTTTGCTGGATCCGGTCAGCCGACACCTCCTTGATCACCTGCGCAATCACCGGGTCGCGGGACGGCTTTTTGTGTACGATATTCTTCTCTCCCGAAGGCCGGGGCTTGCGGGTGGACTTTTGGGCAACTGACGCGGGCGCCAATAACATCAGAAGTGCAATTGCAATATTTATGGCATTTCTGGAACATATAGATTGGCTCGAATTTGTTCTGTCCATGCCCACTTTGGTGTGTCGCGCCGGCTTAAGATGTTGGCCGGCTGAATGTCGAAGACCCCGGCGCGCCGCGGGCTGAGTGCTGACTGCTGACTGCTGCGTAGGGAGCAAATTAGAATCCTCAGGAGAACTTGACGGGCTTGCATGGGAGATTCTAAATATAGTTACAGGGCGTTTGCCACTGCGGGCGCCCTTTTTCGAAGGAGGGAGACACATGGCGCTTTGCCCTGAGTGCGAAACTGACCTGGACCTGGACGAGGACGAGCTCGACGAGGGCGAAATCGTCTCCTGTCCAGAGTGCGGTACCGATTTTGAAGTGGTGACCACCACTCCACTGGAACTGAATCCGGTGGAAGGCTACGACGACGACGAAGATGAAGACAAAAAGGACGAAGAGGAAGAGGAAGGCGAATATTAGTCTTGGCGCCTAGATTTTTTGCTGCCGCTACAAGGAACACAGTGTGGTCGCCCCGGAAAAAATTGATAATTGAGTCACCTGGCAATTTGGTAATTGAAAATCAAAGCTATAGCCGAAGAAAAGGCAGGGACACAGAGGAGAATGGCTAACAGATCTGATTGGCGTTTTTTGCGAACTGCGATTGTGGCTGCCCTGGCGCTTGGGATCGTGGTGTTGTGCCAATTCTCATTTGCTGAAAAGGACAAGGACAAAGACCCCAAGAAACATTACGGACTTATTTTTGGCACGGCGTACGGCCCTGACGACCGTCCTGTGTATGGCATGCGGATAGCAATTCATCCGGTGGATAAGAAGCATCCGGCTTGGGAACTGGTTTCCGACCATCGCGGCGAGTTCGCGCAAAGAGTGCCTCCCGGGCCGGCAGACTACACCATCAACGGCGAAGGAGAGATTGTGCTCCCGGGCAACGGCAAACCGCAGAAAAAGAAATTCAAGGCTGAAACCAAGGTCCATATCGAGGCAGAAGAACGGCAGGATGTGAGCTTGCACTTCAGGGAATGAAGAGGATTGGTAATGAATTGGGGAATTTGGCAATTACCTGAGTAAATTGAAATTCCAAAACCACTCATACAAAACACTTCTCTCTATGGCTTGGGAAGTCGTACAACATCAGGATGGTTTTTGGGTTAGGAAGTACAGGTGGCATGTATGAAGAAGCTGTTGACAACTCTAGTGGCCGCACTTGTGGTTTCGGTTGCGCCGATTTCCGCCTTTTCAGCAGCGGAGCCCGCCGCTTTCAAAGATCCGCAAGACCGTACGCGCACCCTTACTGGCCGGGTTTTCGATCGCCAGGACCAGCCGCTGGAAAAGGCCGTGGTATATCTGAAGAACACGAAATCCCTGGTGGTGAAGACTTACATCACCGATCCCGACGGCAGCTATCGCTTTCCCGCCCTCTCGCCCAACGTTGATTACGAAGTTTATGCCGAGCACAACGGCGCTCGCAGCGACACCAAAACCCTGAGCGCCTTTGACAGCCGCAAGGTCGTGAATATCACACTGCGGGTGAAGTAAACCGACTGGAACACCAGCTTTTGGCGCTTGGCCTCTTGCTAAAACTACATGAGCCTTGAAGGGGCCGCGCGCCTTGGAATCGCCCTTGGCTTGGTGCGTGTTTCAGTTGATCTGGAAGGCAAAGACGACCTGCTCGCGACTTCGACCAAGCACTTGGTTAACCGACAGCCGCTGCGACTGCCAAGAAAACACTGCCGTACAGGTTCAGCACCGTCTCAAGCGGGATACATCAATCGTGCAAGCGCCTTAGTCATTGGTTTATTGACCAAGTGCTCCCGTAATGGACAGCGGAGCCGACTGTGTGCCAGCGAGATTCCAAGCACGTCCGCAATAACTCTCAAACTGGGCAGAGAAGTCTCCCATTCGGCTGTTTGGATTGCATACCAGCAGTCGGCGCTTGAATTCTGTCTGGACGGGGATATAATCCTGAGCACAAATCCCCCTGGTCACTCACACCGAAGATCATAGAAGTCCGTTGTTCAAAAAGGGCGAACCACCGATAGCATAATGTCCCCTCAGATAGATTTAACGGCGATGGTGGATCGAGCGCTGGCGACGCCTGAGCTCGCGTCGCTGCTGCGCGACTCCGATTTGCCTCCCGACCAATTGGTGGATCGAATCAAGCCGCATCTCAATGACATTCTTTCCATCGGCATGGAGCAGCAGGCGATCTTAGAAAAAACGAAGACCGCGCTAGTGGAAGCTACAAAGCAACGTGATGCGCAAATCGAGCAATTGGCTAAACCTGAGCCAGTGGAGTCACGGGTTCTCGTGTTGCGCGCGCTTCTCTGGGGCATTGCTAGCTACGTGTTAGCCTCATCCATATCTTTCCTCGTTGGTATCAGACCAGAGTGGAACACCTACAAATGGCTTCGCCTGCCTTATATCTTAGTCCCAATTGGAATTGTCGGATTGACGATGTTGTTGGCTGACTCGCGGCGGTACCGAAGCAAGCGAGTTGCTGCAGCACTTGAATACGACCGTCAAAAACATCAACTAGATGCCAAGTTTCAAGTTTCGCAGCTGAAATCGCAGTATGACACTCTGCAAAATCAGTTGAACGAAACTGTCTACCAGAAAGGAATTCTCCCCGACGTAACGGGAATCCTGAGTCTTGCAACTGCACCTTCATATGCGACACAACTGCCGGAGGAGGCTGGGAGCAAAGGACTCTCGGAGGTCTTTACTACGGGGCACGAGGTTGAGACCTCTGCCAAGAGGGCCTTGGACGAACTGATGAAGTTGCCGGGAGGAAGCATCGGATTGGCAGGCCCACGCGGCGCGGGCAAAACAACCCTCATGACGCTGGTCGAGAATCGCCCCATTTCCGAGACCAAGCCGCCGTGCTCGATACATTGCTCCGCACCGGTCGAGTACACGGGGCGTGACTTTCTCGTGACTATGTTTGTGTTGCTCTGCAAATGGGTGGTTAGCCAAGAGGAGCCCCGGGCTTCACGTAACCGACCTAGGAACCCTCAGCGTAGCAATGACCGTCCGGAGCCCCCCTGGGCCTGGACGATCTTGAGATTTCTGCGGAAGTCCGCTCGATACCTTTTCCTTGCAGGTCTCATGTTGATTGTATTGGGTCTTGATGCGGCATTTTACATGATGCCACCGAAAGCGAGTACGCAGCCAGCC
>DATDGH010000010.1:0-7927 GCA_036522215.1 Candidatus Angelobacter sp.
CGCCGTTCCTGACTCCGAAATAATCGCCAAGCTGTTGTCCCACATTGTCCGCCTGCACTCCCAGTGACGCAGTGTAGGTGGGGACCTGAATATCGAAGGGGATATTGAACTCCGGGGTGTCGGGTAGCTGGGGCGCAATCATTTTCCAGCCGTTTCCTTCCATTTTGAAAACATTGCTGGTGATCTTTGCCCGATCGCCAATCTGGATCTGGATGTTCATGGGAGCACCATCGCGGCTGATTCCCAGCGTGACCGTCCGTCCAGGGGGCGTCTCACGGATCATACGTCGGAATTGCTCTTCACTCTCCACTTTTGCGCCATTGAATTCCAGGATCACGTCATGTTCTTTGAGTCCGGCTTTACCTGCAGGTGCGTCCTGATCGACAGTGGTGATCTCCACTCCTCGCTCCTCCTTGAGCTTGAGAACACTGACGCGATCGGAGGTGATATCACGCACATCGACTCCCAGATACGAGCGCCCTGCAGAGTAGAAGAAGCCTTCCGAATGAGGATTGATCTGGGCGGGCGGCTCGCCCGGCCCCATCGCAGACGCGGGTACCAGGAGTCCCAGCATCAGCAGCGTGGTCGAAAGTTTTTGTGTCATCTTACTTCTCCTTCTGCGAATTCTTTACTGGCTACTTGTTCTTGCGCTTGATCTCAATGGTCCCGGAGGTGGTGTGAACGTGCAGCAGAGCGCCGCCGCCATTCAACGCGCCTTCAGCATAGACTTCGCGCGGTCCTAATTCGCTTCCGCTGGTAATCTTCACACCGGGAAAGTCAGTGCGAATGCCTGCCCCGCGGGCGGCCTCCACAGTAGCGCGAATGGTCACGCCAAGATCGTCCGGGATGTAAACAATGATGTCGCCGGCAGAGGTTTCCAGGCGTGAATCCGTGAATATGCCGCCGCCCTTGGCTAGATCTGCGATGATGGGGCCACTTCCGGTATCAACGTGCAACCCACCGTGGATGGGGCCTACACGAACAGACCCACCACCGCTCTCAAACTGTGCAGGACCATCGACATCATTGACATCGATAGTCCCTCCGCCCGTCGAAGCCTTGATTTCGCCGCTGCAGCGGTCCACCTGAATGGAGCCTGCGCCGGTTTGCAGCTTCATTTTCTTGCCCACGCCCACGATCACCGGGCCTCCGCCGGATGAGGCCACCACTTGTCCTCCAGCGGATGCCACCTGGATCTTGCCGCCACCTGTCTCCACCCGCACGTCCCCGCCAATTTTCCCGATTTCGATATTGCCGCCCCCGCTGGAAGCAAAAACGCTGCCTCCAATCTGGTCGACCTGAATCGACTCCCCGCCCGTCACCGCCTCCACTCTGCCGGTGATGTTACGGGCGGAAATTGTTCCCCCACTGGTCTCCAGTTTGGCCAAGACCGTTTGGGACGGAACGGTAACGTCAAAAGACACATAGCCCCGACTGTCGTTCTCGCATTCTCCATGTAACAAAACCTGGCCGGCTGAGTTAACCGCTGTGAACCGCAGGCGCGCGAATTCTCGCCTGGCGCCATCCGCTGACGCGGCGCGCACATGTTTGCGCACGGTATAAACGATGTTGTTTTGCTGGCCGCCGGTGAGATGAATGGGGCCGGAGGTGGTCTTGATCCTGACGATCTTACCCGGAGCCAAAGTGCCGGTGATCTCTTCCACCCAATCCCCACCGTTCAGGCGAAATATTTTGGAGCTGGTATCCTGCGCCACCGCGGCCACGCTGGCCGCTAAAAGCAGTGCCGCAAGCTGTGCGTGTTGCTTCATTCTGTCCTGGTTTCTAAAGGATATGAGTGTCTTTTCCATCCAATCGCACTCATTATCTAAATTGCTGCTTAATACAAAATCGGCGTGCTTTCCAGATACCGCCTGGATTCGGAGCGGATGAACTGGTCTTTATCGTGCTGCGCCAGGGCCTGAAGGGCCTCGCGTACGCTCATATCCGCACGCACCGGATTCAACAGCGAGATGGCTTCCGAACGAACGCCCGCATTCGTATCGTGCATCAGCGCTTCCACCACGGCATCGCGGACGTGAACATCATCTTTTACATAACTCTTCAAACCGTCCAAAGCCTTCAGGCGCACTCCCGGATTCTTGTCGTAGCGCAAAGCGTAAATCAGGGCCTCACGCACCGCGTTATCTTCGGCTTTGCGGGTGAGGACTTCAATCGCCGGCAGGCGCACTCCGGAATTGAGCTGATTACGCGTGGCCATCAACAGCAACTGCTGGATTTGCGGATCGTCTGCGTTTCCTTCCACAGTCTGGGGATAAACCATGTCGTACTTGATGGAAACTTTGTTGGAATTTGCGTCGGGAGTGATGGATTCTACGCCAGCGACACTCGCTTCAAGTGGAGGCTTATTGATTTCCTGGCCGGCTGGGCCCTGATGTTGCACCAGCTTCCACGTAGTCAACGATCCTCCCGCGAAACCGATCAGCAGGATGGCTGCGGTAAGAGACGGAGCCAGTTTAAGCTGGTGCATCCACCCTGCGAAGTCAAATACGAAGCGGCCCCAACCGTGAGATTGCTGCGTCTCCTCCAGGGCCTCCTGCAGCCGCAGGCGGCTGGCCACCAGAAGGTTGGGCGACACCTCCGGCGCCGGCGTTTCCGAGAGGCTTTCCCTGAAAGCCGTCGCTGACTCCACTTCCTGCTTGCAGGCCAGACAGTGGCGTGTGTGTTGTTCGAATTCGTATTTGGCATCGTCCGCAAGTTCATCGTAGATGTACAGGACGACGTTTTCTTTGATCCAATCGCAAGTCATATGCTTTCTCCCGCGCTTACCTCATGCTGGCCAGGACGCCACGCAATTTCTGCGTGGCCCGGAACAGCGTGTTCTTGGCGGTTTCTTCCGTCGTATTCAACATTTCCCCTATGGTTCGCAGCCGCAGCCCCTGGTAGTGCTTCAACTCAAATACCATGCGCTCCCGCGGGGTGAGCCGTGTGAGTGCGTGCGCTATTTTAGCGCCTAATTCGCGCCGCATCAGGTCGCGTTCCGGGTTCGCTCCGGAACGGTCGTCGGAGACGCGCTCCAGCAGATCCACTTCCTGCCCGGAGGAATCCGTCATCACGTGGTGGTCTTCCCGGCGCGTCTGGCGCTTGCGCAGATGGTCCAGGCAAAGATTCGTCACAATACGGTAAATCCAGGTATAGAAGGAGCACTCGAAGCGAAAATTGGCAATGTGCCGGTAGGCTTTGAGGAAGGCTTCCTGATAGATGTCCTGCGCGTCAGCTTCGGAGTTTGTGAGGTGGAGCGCCAGGCGAAGCACAGCCTGGTCGTACTGGCGGACAAGCGTCTCAAACGCAGCCCTGTCACCGCGCTGCGAGGCACGAATCAGATCGCTGTCATTCAGTCGGCCCTGGGCTTGGCTCACTCTGGCTCCCGTCGACTGGGAGTTTGCTTTCTTACCCCGTACTCCTACTGCTGTCCGGATGACTGCTGTCTCGGCCGGCATCTGCTCTGCCCTCGTGATCCTCTCTGCTTTCTAGTACTTGGACGGAGCATTGATAGATACGTAAGCCGAGATTAAATGGTTCTGGGACAAACAAAAAGGGCCGGAAACCGCGTTCCAGCCCTGTTTTGCACGACTTTTTGAGCACTTCCGCAACACTTCCAGTAACTAGACTGCTCGAAGAAGCCCTATTTCGTTCTCCGGGGCTACCAGATCCCTGGGATCACCCGGTTTTACGCCTCGGCTTCTTTTTCAATAATGACCTTTACCCGGCTGGTCACATCGCGATGCAGCCGCACCGGAATGTCAAATTCACCCAGGTTTTTCAGCGGATCGTGCAGCTGGATTTTCCGCCGGTCAATGTTAAAGCCCTTGTGAGTCAGCGCATCCGCGATGTCGCCGGAAGTTACGGAGCCAAACAACTGGTCCTTTTCACCTGCTTTTCGGTGGAAGTTGACACTCACACCTTCAAGTTGCTTGGACAGTGCGTCCGCATCAGCTTTCTCCACCGCAGAACGGCGGACGGCCGCCTGCTTCATCTGCTCGATCACGGCTTTGTTGCCTTGAGTGGCCTCAATGGCCAACTTCCGAGGCAGCAGGTAGTTGCGACCATATCCCTCAGCCACTTTCACTACATCGCCGCGGTGACCCAGCTTGGGTACATCTTCTTTGAGAATGACTTCCATTTGCAGTCTCCAGTTCAAATTTCTTTTATCTTGCCGCGAACGGCAGCAAGGCAATATTGCGCGCCCGCTTGATGGCCGTGGTAAGGCGCCGCTGATGCGGCGTGCATACGCCGGTCAGGCGCCGAGGCACAATCTTGCCTCTCTCCGCCACAAACTGTTGCAAGAGACGCACGTCCTTGTAGTTGATATCGTCAATTTTCTCGACGCAGAATCTGCAGACCTTCTTGCGCCGGAAAAACTTGCGCCCCTGATCGCGCCCTCCCGGGCCTCCACGGTCGCCCCGGTCACCTCGGTCCCGATCGCCGCCCCTGGACTGCGGGCGGCCTGTCTCTCTTGGTGCTTCCTGATTGGTTTCGTCAGCCATAACTCTCCTTGAATTGCAGTGCCGGTTCTTGTCAGCAACTTTTGTTGGTTAAGAACCAAAAGCTAAGAGCCCCACTGCCAGTCAGCCCATAGCGAAAAGCCTCGATCTAAAACATCGAAGCTAAATACTAATTACTCAGTACCTTCTTAAGCAGAAACCGCCGGGCTCTCCGCTTCTGCCGGTGCGGCTTCCGCAGGCGGACGCTTCGCGCGCGATGCCCGAAGCTTGCGGATTTTCTCCAGGCGCTGCCGTTCCTCGTCCATGCGCACGGTAATGAACTTAATCACAGGCTCGGTCACGCGCATGCGCCGTTCCAGTTCATGCACGGCCTTGCCGTCCGCGTTCAGCGTAAACAGCACGTATTGGCCTTCCTGAAATTTCTTGACCACATAAGCCAGCCTGCGTTTTCCCATCTTCTCGGCGTTTTCCACCGTGCCTCCGGCATTGGTTACGTGAGTCGAGAGCGTGGAAATCAGTTTGTCCACGTCCTCCTCAGTCAAATCCGGCCGCACGATGAACATCACTTCATACGATCGTTGCATGTAAACCTCGATTCAGTCATTCGTACTTAGTATTTAGTACTTAGCAAAAGCGATCCGCGTGAAAGGCCTAGAGCTAATAGCCAAGAGCCCACAGCGAAAAACCGAAATCTGAAACACAAAAGTCAATTACTAACTACTGCTCTTTCCTGTTAAACCTGTTCATGGCCGCTCCGATGCCGTCATTCACAATTACGTTGACGGCCTCAGCGGCTTTCTCCAGCATTTCGTCGACCGGCACAAGCTGGGATTTCCTGAACTGCCCCAGCACGTACCGCGCTCCATCCTTCACCGGATGGTCAGGCGCAATTCCCAGACGCATGCGCGGAAGCTCCTCTGTACCCAGCGCCCCAATCACCGACTCCATGCCGTTATGCCCGGCAGAAGAGCCGCGTTCCCGAATGCGCAACGTCCCCAGCGGAAGGTCCAGCTCGTCATAGATCAGGAGCAGGTCCTTCTGTGGATCAATTTCGTACTTCCTGACCAGCTCCAACACTGACAAGCCGCTCAGGTTCATGAAGGTTTCAGGCTTGGCCAGCAGTATTTCTTCCTTGCCGATTCTGGCCCGCGCTGTCAGCGCCTTGCAGTGCCTGTTTTCCACCATCACGCCGCACTGCTCAGCGATGCGGTCCACCGCAAGGAAACCAATGTTGTGCGCCGTGAACTGGTATTCGATGCCAGGATTGCCAAGACCAACAATCATCTTCACGTCGCTTGCTTCTTGCCCTCCATGATTGCCCAGGCCAACAACCGGTTTCATGCGCTCTACTTCTTGCCTTCAGCCTTTTTACCTTCCTTAGCTTCCTTGCCTTCGGCTGCAGGCGCCTCTTCCTCAGTTTCCTGCTTGCCTTTCTTGATGACCTCAGGCTCAGCAGGCGCAGCCGCAGCTTCCGCCGCCACGGCTTCCGGTGTGGGCGCAACTTCCTCTTTCACAGAGGTAATGTGGGCCACAGCCTGATTGGAATCCGTAAGTACCTTGATGGCGGGGCTGAATGGCAGATCGGAGACGCGCAGCACTTTGCCAAACACCAGCTCGCTCACGTCCGCATCCACATGGGTGGGAATGTCGCCGGGCAAACACTCGATCTCCACCTCGCGCAATACCTGATCAAGGATTCCGCCCTGCTGCTTCACGCCGGCGGCCTCACCCACCAGGTGGATGGGAACCTGGACCTTGATGCGCTCGTCCATAGCAATGCGCTTCAGATCAATATGCAGCAGCGTGTCTTTCATGGGATCGTATTGCCAGTCAACGATCATGACTCGCGCCTTGTCGCCATTGAGCTGCAGCTCGAAGATCGTGTTGTGACCGGATTCCGACTGCAGGATCCTGGTAATCTGCCTGGGATCAACCGTAATGGCCACAGTGGGCTTCTTGGCGCCATACACCACCGCCGGAACGCGCCCGCTGGCGCGCACACGACGCGCCTCATTTTTGCCACGTGAGTTTTCTTCTCTCGCCTGGGCTTCAACTACCTCTTGTGAAATCATGTCGTAATCCTCAGTACTTAGTATTTAGTACTTAGTATTTAGCAAAGGCGCCCCTGTTGAGAGCGCGCATGGCGCCAATGATTACTCATAAGCTCCGGCCAAAAGCCAGAAGCCAAGAGTCAAAAGCTAAATACTAATTGCTAACTACTAATTACTGCCTTCACGCAAACAACGTGCTCACTGATGTTTCTTCGTGGATCGACTGAATGGCGCGCCCTAACAGTCCGGCAATCGATAAGACTTTGATTTTGCGTTCCTCTTTGCCGGCATGGGTCAGCGGAATCGTGTTCGTGACCACCACCTGCTCCAGCCTGGATTTGGAAATCCGCTGAATCGCCTCCCCGGAAAGCACCGGATGGGACGCACAGGCAAAGACCTTTTCTGCGCCAGCATTCAGCAGAGCGTCCGCGGTCTTGACCAAGGTTCCTGCGGTATCAATGATGTCGTCAATGATCAGGCAGGTACGGCCCTTCACATCGCCGATCACGTGCATCACCTCGGCCACGTTCATGTCCGTCCGGCGCTTGTCCACAATGGCCAACGCAGCATCAATCTTCTTGGCAAAGAACCGGGCGCGCTCCACGCCGCCTGCATCCGGTGAAACCACCGTCAACAAAGGCAGCTGCATCTTCTTGAAATAGTCCACCAGCACCGGCGAGGCAAACAGGTGATCCACGGGGATGTTAAAAAAACCCTGAATCTGTGGCGCGTGTAAGTCCACCACCAGGGCCCGATGGGCTCCTGCGGTGGTCAACAGATCTGCAACCACCTTGGACGACACCGGGACGCGCGGCTTGTCCTTGCGGTCCTGCCGGGCATAGCCGTAATAAGGAATCACCGTAGTGATGCGTCGTGCAGAGGCGCGTTTGAGGGCGTCCACCATCAGAAGCAATTCCATCAGGTGTTCGTCAACCGGGAAACAGGTGGGTTGTACGACAAAAACATCGGCCCCACGCACATTCTCCAGAATCTGGATGTAAACTTCCCCGTCAGAAAACCGAGTGACCGTGGCCTTGCCTCGGTCCATTTGCAGGAAGGCGCAGATCTCTTCCGTCAATGCCTCGTTAGCGGTGCCACAGAAGATCTTGAACTTGTCATCATGACGGCTCCGCTGCACTTTGGGTTCGTTTTTCGGCGACCCCTTTTGTGCCTTGCTCTCCGCATTAGCTGCTGGTGCGATGGTTGCCATAATTTTTCACCCGTTCGAAGCTGGTTTGCGACAACGGATTTCTCTTCTGGCTGGGCGGCTAGGATTCGAACCTAGACAAAGTGCTCCAAAGGCACTTGACCTACCATTAGTCGACCGCCCAGTGTCTATGTCTGTTTTTGTATTTCAACTACCGGACTTTTTCGAGATAACCTAACTCTATGTTATCGCGGGCGAACAGCTGA
>DATDGH010000011.1:0-4264 GCA_036522215.1 Candidatus Angelobacter sp.
AATACAAGTCCAGTATGTTCCGGGCCGACACAAAATACAGCGGAAATTACCAAGCCCTGGCAGACGAAATCGAAAAAAAGCTTGTTC
The DNA here is from genome assembly GCA_036522215.1 of Candidatus Angelobacter sp. Classification (GTDB taxonomy): domain Bacteria; phylum Acidobacteriota; class Terriglobia; order Terriglobales; family Acidobacteriaceae; genus Angelobacter. Next base: position 88 of record DATDGH010000011.1, read on the forward strand.
AAGACAGAGAGGCAAACCAACGAAAAGGTGTTTTGCAGCTCTCAGAGGCAATAAACAGAATCTTCGGCGCTTCGGGAACCAGAATCTCGCTTCCAGGAGTTGATCCGAACAGGATTAAACGGGTTTATCTCTATCTCATTACGCTTGATTCGATAGGGGCTACCATTGGAATCTCGCCATTCCTGAATACGTTTCTCGAAGAAAATCTTGACAGGAGAGCATTTCCCGCCCTGCAAATCCGGCCATTGTTTTGTTCGGACATTGAAACTCTCGAAGACATTACCGGATTCTTCGCAGCTTCGAGTTTGCCCACGATTTTGGAAAAGTGGTTCCAGACGAACCCCTCGTTAACCACCCCGCTCTTAGCAATAGATCTCAGCAGCTTTCGTTGGAAAGAAAATCAATGGCTTCGAACCGAATGGAACGACACTTTCAAACAGATGGTCCGAATCCTTTTTCCCGATAGAGACCCGGATATAGCGTTGGCTGAAGCAATCAACCGTGGGCAGAATCGACAGAAATGATGGCTGCCGTTCGTTGTTGTTTACGCCAAGGCTAGTAGGTCTTAAGTTCGGCTAATAAAATCCATCTTCTTACGAAATTCTCCCGTAAAGTAATATTCTTTGGGTCGCGCAGCTCAGCCAAATACGATTGAAACTCTGCCTTGATGCACTCGTGAAATTTGTTGCGGTTTACAGTAATCGATTCACCGTTAACATGCAGGAGGGGACCAACTGACCAGACCTTACTTTCGCCTCCGGTCCACAGCGAAACTGCTTGTAGAAGCCCTCAGCAAGATGATCGTTCGTAAACTCTGTAGCAAATTGTGGACGCGTTCTCAAGAAGCCGCAGAATGTCTTCTTCGACTTGCCTTCCGTGTCTTCAAGACCTTCCATGAAGGCTCCGAGTGTCTCAACCAAAAGACAATCAATCGCGAGGACTGTAAAGCCATAGCGTCGCTCGGAGGGCACTTTGACTGCCTCGGCTGAAATCAAGAAATCCACCGGCGTGATATGCCGTTCGTTAATCCGGGCAGCCAATATGTCCACAGCAACAGCCCAAGTCCTGACCATTAGGGTCGTCGAGTTTCAGCCTCTGCCATTCTGTCGCGTCAATACCAGGCGCGATTTGCATCATTTAGACCTCCAGACTCGTCAGCTAACCATAATGCAACATAAAATTCATTTACATGGATGGGGATGAAACCCTCGTTGCTGGCGTAGACGGCTGCAAAAACGGCTGGGTCGTTGTGTCCCAGAAAGCCGATGCGCAGCCTGCAATTCAAATCGTGTCTCAGTTCGCCAATCTGGTAAGAGACCGATACAGTTTGATTGTCGTCGATATCCCGATTGGCTTGCTAGATCAAGGCACTCGGTTGGCCGACTGTGCGGCTCGCCGAGCATTGAAAGGACGAGCTTGTTGTGTTTTTACTGCGCCGCTGCGCCCAATGCTGGCCTGCCAAGACTATGCGAAAGGCAAAGAAGTCAGGCGACAAATAGACGGTAAAGGCCTAACGAAACAAGCTTGGGCGATCGTGCCAAAAATCGCTGAGGTCGACCGATCTATTACACCCGAAAGTCAATCGCGTATAAAAGAAGGTCACCCAGAGGTAAGTTTTACTCAGATGAATGGGGGTGAGCCGGTGCTAGAGTCAAAACATACAATGGAAGGCCGGCAGGCTCGCATTAGGCTGTTGACGGCTTATTTCCCCAACATTCTTTCCGTCCTACAGCAACACAGTCGCATGGCTGAAGACGTGATTGACGCCTTCGCCATGCTATGGACCGCTCGACGTATTTGCAAGAGAGAAGGCTCAAAATTACCCGCAGAATCACAAAAGGATTCGCGAGGACTGCTCATGGAGATATGGGCTTAATTCTACCAGTCTTGGCGAGGTCATTGAGCACTTGCCGGGCACATTATTACAGCAGAGTCCGGAAACATTAGTATGAGCTCAGATGCAAAAGAAGTCGCCCACGCGCCCTTAAACGTACGTCAGATCGCGCGCATAGAGCGTGTGCACCAAGGTTTTTTGTATCAACATTTGTATGCGGTACAGGTCTTGCTAAGCCAACGGACACTCGGCTGGCAACTCATTCGCATCGAACGTGATGAAGACATTGAAATTAAATTTCCTGGGATACAGGCATATGTGCAAGTGAAGAAGCGAGCGTCTCCATTGATGTACTCGGATATCGAAGGAAGCATGGAACAATTCACCTCAATCCGAGCAGAACACCAATCGGGACGGAGGTCAGGTACACCTCATCTTTGGCTGATAAGCAATGCGCCACTTGCTGAGAGTTTGGCGATGCGCCTCTCGAATCAAGCTTGGGCGGACTCTGTCTTCGTTCGGACGCCGAGCTACACAAATGCGGGCGGCATTGAGATTCCGTTGCCAAGCGCAACGATAGAAGAGCAGTTCCGGTCGTGCGTTGCTCTAGCGTCACAGGTCGAGTATTCGACTCTCTCACCTGAAACGCTCGTTTGGAAATTAGCAGCCTGGGTTCAACTTGTTGCTTCTGGAGCGATTCCCAATCACGAGATTACGCCCGCGGGTTTGCAGCCTTTATTAGAGCAATTCGTCATTCAGCTTCAACAATTTCCGAGTCCTCCCTCTGACTATCGACCGCAGGAAAACGAACCTCCTTTTGTGTCTCCAGAATCGATTCGTTTGATTACAGGCCACTCTGGGTCAGGTAAGACGGCTTGGGCGGGAGAATTCGGAGTTCATCGTGGGAGTGGCTCTGTATATTTCGACTGTTCCGCTCTGCCCAGTTCCGCCATCTCCAGTTCTCTTGTGAGAGAGCTGGCAGCACGCTTTCTCGCAGGACCAGATGAGCGGAAGGCCGTTCTCTTACCGGGCGCGCAAGGACTGCAAGGCCTTCGTCTTATCGACACTTATCTCTCCAAGAAGGGCATGTCCCCATGCTTGGTGCTGGACAACGTGCAGCGTATGGAGGGTAATGACACGACGCAGCTTATCGAAGCGCTTAGGTCGTTTCAGACTGTTCTGCTTTCCCAACCAGGGCCTCAATTGACGCTGTTGGAAGGGAGGTTCAACTTAAAACCACACTCATTGCAAGGTTGGTCAATTGCGACTATCGCGGAGGAGGCACAGGAGGCTGGGTGTTTTGCAAATCCCACAACATGCGAAGAGTTGAGAACCCTCACAGCCGGATCGCCACTCTTCGTGCGGGATGTGTGCAAGCTCGCGGCAGTGTCTTTCAAGGGCGATGTTGGAGCGGCAAATGAAAGCCTAAAGGCGCGCTTGCATGAGCGAACGACTTATCAGGATTTGATTGTGCGCGATGTGCTGGCCCGTCTTAGTAAAGACGCAGCAACTGCTGCCGCACTGTTGTCGTTGAGCTCTATTTCACTCCCTCGCCAACTCGCATTGGAAGTAGTGTCCTCGGCCCAGACCGCCAATACTGCGAAAATGGCCGGCTATTTTCGAGAGCTGGCTGACTGGCATATTCTTCAGAATTCTGCAGATTCGCGAGTCGAACTGCACGATGCTTTTCGACCGACCCTGAGCTCAATTCTGGGAGAGGTTTCGCAAGATCTGGTGACACGTGCAAGAGAGGCTCTCCTCCGGGGCCTCTTGAGAGACCTAGAATCGGGAGGCATCGAACAATATCTCCTGTTGGCTCGCTTGTTTCTTGAGACTAATCGTGTTGACGAGCTGGTCGATATGGCGACCTCTTCCGCCGAATTGGTAAGAGAGTACGGAGCAGAACGCGCAATGAGAGAGCTTGTCGAGCGGGCGGTGGACTCGCCAAATCTTACACCAGAAAATCATTTCTGGGCTCTGGACACTCTGGCGTTCTGGGACCTTGCTGATGGTGAGTTGGAGAGCGCTCAACGACATGTGGACGCGATGACTGCAATGCTTCAGAACAGCACGCTCTCACGAAGCGCTCGCGCCGCTTATGCCGTCAAACTTATTCTAGTAGCGGCACGACGCAGAGATCGAAACGCTCTCCGAAAGGCAATGCAACGTTGTAAGAAAATGGGTCTAGACGACGAACCGTGGAGGATCGCACGATACAACTATGCCGTGGGACTTCATTTTTGTGGCGAACACAACCGAGCGGCGGAGATTACTGCCAAACTTGGCTTGGAGTACTTCGATGTGATCGGAATCGAGCCAAAGGATGTCTTGTTCGCTAATCTT
>DATDGH010000012.1:0-6628 GCA_036522215.1 Candidatus Angelobacter sp.
AGGACGTTGGCTTTCGCCCGATCCGTATGCCGGCAGTATGGATGTAGCGAATCCGCAATCCCTTAATCGGTATTCCTACGCGGGCAATAACCCGCTAAATATAACTGATCCCAGCGGGTTACTCTGGAATCCTTTGAGCCACAATATTAGCGGCAACATTGATGAACTATTCGGCTACGCGAGTTTCGTTGAAGAGTATATTATCGCGTTCAGCCACGCGGAGGATATTGCAGATGAGTGCACTGGCAATGCCTGTCTAAGTAATCCTGGCAACGCTGAGATTGATGGCTATGGCAAATTGCATGATGAGGGATCAATCACTGTTCATCCCTCCGATTGGGACGATGTCTTTATTGGCATCCTGGTGGACTACGGACTATCACGTAGCGATAGACGCGATGGTGAACTGCGGGCGCAACTTTTCAACTACCGATCTCAGGAGCGTTTCAAAGACCAGTATCTTATAAAGCCTGGGGTGACCATCGGAGATGATTTCACGCTCAATGGGTTGCAGCTTTTCCAGGCCCTGGTCGGAACAGATCCCGAGATCTGCGGGAGCGGAGGCGGTCCCGATGCAATGCATGTACCAGAGACGAAAATGCAGCAAACATCGGCCGCTTATTATGGAAATACACCCAAGGCAGCAACAGACACACATCAAACCAGAGAGATCAGCGGAACAACTCCAACAACCAGCGAACTTAACAATGCTCACCAAATTGAGCTTGGCAACCGTGTTGTTAGTCCCATTGCGCTGGTGGGCAATGCTGCAAACTGCGCTATGGCTCATTGATTGAAATGCACGCCAATAACAATTTCATTAGGTCAATTCGGCCGGGTGGCCCACCCTTTCGCGGTTCTGGTTTGTGCGAAAGGGTGGGGTTTGATGACTTGGCCCTCTCGTTCTTTGAACTCTTTTTTGTCCTCATGCAAGGGACAAGCACCGGAACAATCTACGTATCCTCAGCGAAGAGTCGAATTCGGATGTGCTCTACACTGACTGAAGTGTGCCTCCTTGCCTCCTCACTTCGGCGGGCACCGCGGGGGCAAATACGCGCTTCACGGGAGCCCAATCCCATAAATAATTCTCAAAATCCTGCGTGAGCTTTGGCCTGCTCGGACAAGTACTAACAAGGAGAAACTAAATGTCCCTTGGAAAGTGGTTCATTGCTCTCATGGTTGCGGTTGCCGGCGCGAGCGCTGCATTCTCGCAAACGTGCACTGGCGGTCCGTGCAATGCCTCTGGTTTTAGCATGGGGTCGGCGGCAATTTATCAAAACACCATTAATGGACCGACGGGATGGGATCTCATGGCATCGGGTAATACCGTCGGTATTCTCAACACCACATCTTTCGAACTGCACAAGCCGTTAAATATAGTTGGAAGCGGAAACGGCATCGTATTTGCCGACGGCACCACGCAAACTACAGCCACTCTAACAGGACCTGCTGGACCTCAAGGTCCGGCAGGACCGCAAGGGCCACAAGGCCCTCCAGGGCCGCAACTAACGACATACTCCGCCCATTGCGCGGGTGCATTTGCTCCGGATGATAAGGTGGTATTAAACCCGCTTGGGCAGACGAGTGCGCCGTACTGCTCTACCATCTATCGAGGCATCACAGTGATGAATCAAGGAGAATTTGGGGAGGCCCAGAGCGGAAATTTCAGCATCTATACCGACACAAGCAATACCAAAGTGGATACCCAGTATGGCTTTGCCGTACCGCGCACGGGAGCGTTGTCCAACCTTCGCGTATCCGCGATAACCGGCGGGGTCTCCTCGACCAGCGGGAGAGTCTTGGTCCGCAAAATCAGGACTGATAACACGATCGATAATTCTGACATACTCCTTACTTGCACCGTCGGAACAGGTACTGCCTGTAGCGATACATCGCATACTCTGGCGTTTGCTGCGGGCGAGAGGATATTGATCACCGCCTATACTGCGACTCCCGGTTCGGAGACGCTGGCCTCATTGAGCGTTCTGGTCGATTTCAATTGATTCACTCTTTTACAAACGAAAGGCAAAATATGAAGATCGTCCCATTAGCACTGCTCGTCGTATCTCTATGCTCGGTTGGAGTAGCGCAGACCGGCAACATACTCTATGCCGAAAACTTTGCCAGCGTTCAAGCTGCAATCAACTCCTGTCAATCCATTGCCGCTCAGTCTCCGGTATCCGGAGGGACAAAGGGCTGCACCGTCTACGCCACCGCTAACACCGTCAACCTTGCCCTGGGCACCCTGGATCCTGGGTCAAACACCATCCCCATCACGCTTATTCTCGGGCCATTCGACTTCACTGCCGCACAGATCGTGATGCGCGCCGACTTCCGCATTTTCGGCTCGGGATCGAATCACACGTCGATTACCTCGGTTGCCCCGTCGCAAAACCTGATTGTATTCCCCCAAATCAACAATACCACTGTAACCGGAGTAGCTCTCGAAAACATCCATTTCATTGGCGCCGCAGGCAACACATCACAAGAAGGCTTATCCATTGACGTTTCAAATCTAACGACTTCACAGTTCTCTTACACCAAGGATATCGAGAACCTGACATTCACGAACTTCCACGGTCCCAGCATTCACTTCAAGGGGCGCGCCAATGATGCTGCCTCTGCGATCCAGGTTCTCACGCTGACCAACATATTCGCTACGCGGCCGGCCGGTGGAAGTCACGTGTTGCGTATGGAAGGATACAACGCTCAAATAACATTTGAAGGCTGCGAGTTTGACGGCAGCGCACCGAATGACGGAGAAATAAACATCGTCTTGGAGCCGAACGGTTCTGCCGGAACATACGTTCCGCTTACCATCTTCTTTCACAACCTTACTGTGCAGAATGGAACGTATGGGATCTGGTTTTCAGGCGTGCAGAACGTGATCGTAGACGGCGCCCACTCAGAAGCTACACCTTGGGTCTTTGTAGTTACCGCAGGCTCGTCTCAATTGGGTGGCGCAAGCAACAAGAACATCGTCATTACCCACAGTTTCATTTCCGGCAGTTCGGCGTCAACGTTGGTTCTCGATGACGAAGACCCAAACTCTTCTGTTCGATTCTTAGACAATCTGGTTTTTGGTTCCCCAGGGATGTTTCGGGCTGGAACTTACGCAGGAAATATCAAGTTCTGCGGTAACAGCGGAGCGGCCATTGTTGCGGGATGTCAACTGTGATCCAACCTTGGGGGCAAGAAGGTGGCAGATGAACTGTCGCTCAGGCTAGGAATCCTGGTTATCACCACAGACGGTGACTGCCCCCTGGCGCTCACTTAACTTCGAATTGCCCATTGTGAGGAGGGCGGGAGCTGCTATTTCTTAAGGTGCGGCCTTGCTTCTTGCCAGTTGGGCCTCACTCTTCTTGAGTTTCTCAATTCCTTCGTCAAGGCCGGGGAGCACGTCAGCTCCGCGGGGAAGAAGTTCCAGGGTTTCACGAAATGTTCTTGGCCCCGAATCGGCTGGGCTAAACAGTATCCCCTGTTTTAAATAATCGAGAAATCCCTGGCGATCGCCATTAAAAAGACGTATCTGGGCCAGATCGAAGAAACTCCACGGTGGGTCGTAAGGGGGATCACACTTTACTTGCAGGAGACGCGCTCGCTCGGCCCTTGCGAGGAAAATCTCATACGCATCCAGGTCCAGGGCGCCGGACAAGTGCGCCTCAATGGTCATGGCATTCAGCAATGGGTAAGCGTGACCATTGGAGGCTCGAACGGATTCCTTGTATTTTTCCAGCGCTGCTTTAAAGTCGCCTTTGCGCTTCAGGATGCCACCCAGAGAGGCCAGGGCATCAAAGTCATTGGGGTTCAGTTCAATGGCCTTGTGCAACGACTGCTCTCCTTGCCCTTCCGTTTTCAGCTTGCCTTCTGCGACTCCCTTTTCCCGGTAAGCATCAGCGTAATCGGGTGCTGCTTCGATCGCTGCCTTGAATTGTTCCAGTGATTCCGGCCACTTTCCCTCTTCTTTCAGTATGATTCCAAGCTTCATGCGTGTCATGGCATTGTCAGGATTTGCAATCACTGCTTTTCGCAAAAAAGCTACGGCCCCGGCGGGATCTTGTTTGCGCAAAGCGTTTTCTGCGTTCTTCAGGAGCTCCTCCACATCCGGACGCGGCTGCTGCTGCTCCTGCCGCACGGCCAGTTGAACAATGTTGTCAGTCCGGTCTTCTCGCACGGATTCCGTCAGCACCTTGGTGATTAGCTGGCGCGACTCTTCCGCATTTTGCTCCGGTTGGTATTCATAGGGAAAAGCTTTAATGTGGGCTATGTCGAATGGCAACTTTACCTCAACCTGGCGGAAAATCACTGTGCCCGACTGGCGCGCCCTGTGGCGTACCCCGAGTTCGTAAAGTACGTTAGGATTAAGGCAGGTTATGTCGCACAGCACGAACCGGGAGTATTCGAGATAGCGAAACATATCGACCGTGATGTCCGCTGTCGAAAAATCCTTGTCCGTCCGGCGTGCCTCCAATTTCCTGCCGTCCGGTAAAACCGCACCCGCAATGGCAGGAAGGAAAACAGTGTCATAGATGGAATCGAAATCGATCTCATGGCCATCGACAGGTTTCTTGCCGAACGGCATTACAACAAAACAGGTCTTTGAGTAGTCAAGCATTGGCGTGGTTGAGGAAATTGTACACCGTTGCTCTACGGCTGGCGTGTGGGTCGTTATCCTGTTTCGGGAAAGAAAACTCTTAGAACTGATCTGGGATTTCCAGTCGGTTTTAGCAGCCCTTATAAAGGCAAAGAAGGAGTCACATTTATGGTAATTGCATTAGCTGGAAGGCGAGTCGACGCACCTGGCGCCGCTCAGTCGCGTTTCCCCGCAAAAAACGTCGGCTTGGTCCGCGACCGGATCGCGAACTTGCTGAAGCTGCAGCAGGCAAAAACCCTGGTTTGCTCCGCAGCTTGTGGCGCCGATCTGATAGCTCTTGCAGCGGCGGGCGATCTGGGAATCAGGAGAATTGTCGTGCTCCCGTATTCGCGTGATGTATTCCTCAGGACTTCAGTCATTGACCGGCCCGGAGATTGGGGAGAATCATACGATCGAGTGATGGATGAGGTGGAAGGCAAGAACGATGTAGTTGTTCTCGGTTACGCTGAGAACGATGACGCTGCCTATTCAGCAACCAACCTCGCCATTCTTGAGCAGGCGGAAAAAGTTGCCCGCAAAGAAAATCTGCCAATCGCGGCGGTGGTGGTGTGGGATGGCAAATCCAGAGGCGAGGGCGACTTCACCGAGCAGTTCAAAGAAGAAGCAAAGCGCCGCGGAATCAACCCCACTGAAATCCCCACCCTCAACTAACTGGTGTTCAGGGTTCGATTTGTTTTAAACGCTTCCCCGTACTACGGATTTTGCTTTTCCGATGACCCGACGACCGGGGTCCCCGACGCGCGCGGCGCGTGGCGGGGTGGTGGTGACCCGATGACCCGATTCTCGATGAGGAGAGCGATGGGTTTTCCACCGCTCTTCCGTTAGCTAGATTATGCGGCTTGCATCATCTTTTTGACCCGCTCTTCCATCTCCTCCGGCGATACATCTTCAACATGGGTTGCAATGCCCCAGAGATGTCCGAAGGGATCCCGGATGAAACCGGTGCGGTCTCCGTAGAATTGGTTCTCAACCGGTTTGAGAATCTTGGCGCCCGCCGTGACGGCCCGCTGGACTATGTTGTCCACATCGGCAAAATACAAGTAAAGACTTACCGGGCTTGAGCCGATGCTGGTCGCACTGACGTGTCCCTCGCCCATCTTGGGATTTTCTTCTCCCAACATCAGGCGCGAGTCGCCAATTTGTAGCTCGGCATGGCCGATTTTACCGTCGGGCCCGGCCATGCGAAAAAGTTCGGTGGCGCCGAAAACCTGTTTGTAGTATTCGATGGCTTTATCAGCGCCCTTGACGATCAGGTAGGGTGTGATGGTGTTAAATCCTTTAGGAATGTAGGGGACTTTACTCATGGTGATCTTCTCCTTCAAAAATGCTGGTTGAGGGTTGAGGTTACGGCACGCACATTGGCCGTGCACACCATGGATCTTCTATGAAAACACAAAACGTGAGCTGGCTCAATGCTGATGCAGCGGGTATTCACGATTTTGCAATTTTTTACAAAAAGCCGGCTTCGTGCGCGCCTCCGCCAGTCGTTTTGTTGCTGGTTCAGGCCGATTTAAGATTCACTACTGCCGCGGAATGTACGCGGTTGCGCCGGTTCTCGTACGCCTTGAGGTGAGTGTAGACGGTTCTGAGCAAGGGAAGATCAGCCTTCTTCCCGCGCCGGATCATATCGCCAATAATGTGGTCGGCCTCAAGTGGCGCGTTGCGTTCCATGTCGCGCAGCATGGAGGCGGTCAGCCCGGATCCTTTCGCGGTCAGCATGGCACGGCTGCGCTCCAGGGCAGCCTCGCGCGGCGGATACCCGTGGGCCGTTGCGATGGAGCGACACTCTTCCAGAAGGCCGAGCACAAATTCGGCGCCACCCGGAGCAGCGCTGATATCGCCGATACTGGCGCGCATCAGGCAGGTAGCGCCGGCCGCGGCAGCGATGAAGACCCATTTCGCCCACATTTCGTGAATAATCTCGGCGCTTGCGCGCACGTTAAAGCGGGCTGTCTGCATCAGGCCGGCGATGGT
>DATDGH010000013.1:0-4898 GCA_036522215.1 Candidatus Angelobacter sp.
AGCGCCTTACTTTCGCCCCATAATCTTCGTCTAGCAGCCCAGCTCTCAGGATGAACAACCCAGGAATCAAGGTTGGGCTCACATGGTCGCGCCAAGTCACACGCTTGAGTGCGTCCCCAACAGCGTTTTCATCATCGGGTGGCCCGGGCCTGATCCGGGCTGCTTCACGAAGCAAGTACAAGAGGTCAATTAAACCAGGATCTCTGCGGTCATCTGCCGGAGGAGCGAAAAAACGGTGCAACCCAGGTGCTTCGAGGTCCCAATCGATAGCGAGTACACGTGCTCCGCGTGAAGCCAGTACACACGCGACGTTGGCGACTGCCATTGAGCGTCCAGTTCCGCCCTTGTAGGAGTAGAACGTGATTACGTGTCCCATTCTATAGTTACCTTGGAAAAGGTAGTGTGGGCCGCTGGAGCGCCGTTTGCTCCTCTAAATACAGCCGAATATCCGTCTCGCTCGGCAGAGTAAAGCTGTCGCAATCCATCGCGTCGGAAGGCAATTCCCCGAGCTGCTCGTTTACATCGGCGATCCACGTCGCTATGTCGCGGAGCTGCTCACGATAACGGCGGTTCCTGAGCAACCCGCGCTCGCTCAGGAGGAAGTCCGAAAAATCCGACCACTGTCTCCCGGCAATGGCTGGCGGCATGTGTTGTGCGCGACGCAGAACGACGGGAAGAATGAGGCCAGTAATCTTCCCTGGTTCTAGCAACGCGAGTCTTTTCTTTTCGAGAGCTTCCATCGCTGCGTATTCCCGCGCCGACCATGTGTTACTGGTACTAAAGTAGGTAGGAGTATAAACTGCGATCATGCATGCGCTCTCACAAATGGCTCGAGCAACCTGGCCGGACCAAACTTCGCCGGACTCCAACCTGGACCAGTCGAGATAAATTTCACTCTCAATCCGCAATTCCAACTCGGCCGAGAGCCCCTCATAGAATTCTTTCAGGAAGCGCTCGGCTAACGGTTGGCGCGCAGACCGGTAGCTAATAAAACAAGCATGCCTAAACGCCATGCTGCACCTTCATTTCGAACCTCGCATCCCGCGTTTCGCGACCGGTTTACGGCGCGCCGTATTTTTGGATAAACGAGTCTTGGGCTCGTTGGTCGTCCCTGGCGTGGCGGTTAACTTCCGCAACCAAGGCCTGATCTGACTTTCTGACGGGAAATCGAACCCTGAGCAGTTGCTTGCGCTCTGCGGCAGCCCGGAAATCTCCCAATAGCGCTCTGCAATGTAGGAAGCGATCTCCTTAATGGCCTTGAAATATCCCTCAGGTTTTACAATTTGGTTGTCTCCCTGCAGAAAAGCTTCGAAGTCGTAGAACTGCCGCTTGCTTTTAATCTTCTTCGGCAAACGATCCTTGTAACGCAAGACAATGGGTATGATCAAACCATGTTCTCTGTCGGCCTTTCGGTTAAGGGCTGCGAGCCTTTGGTCCTCCAGCTTCTCCATCGCGCGGTATTCGCGGGCGCAGTACGGATGAACCAGGCTGAAGTAGGTTGGCGTGTAAACCGCGACCATGCAGACGCTTTGGCACAGAGCGTGAGCGAGTTTGGCGTTAAAGAAGTCACCACCCTGGAGCCGGTGCCAGTCCACAAACACCTGGCTCACCTCTTCTTCCAGAAGCAACTCCAACTCATACCCCAGGTGATTCTGCAGATCCTTTAGCAGCGTTACCGTATACGGGTTCTCACGCTGCCGGTCACCTGCTCGGTAGCTGATGAAGCACGCGTATTTGAACGTCATTGCCTTGAGTGTCTCGTTCGGTGCATCTTAACTTGTTTCCAAAAAACTTCTAGCGTGTGGATATGGAAGATGGCCCATCCGCTCTTCTACCACAATTGAAGGAACCCTGAACGTCAGGCGGCTTTTAACTACCTCTTGGCGAATAAGACCACTTCGGAACCGCCATACCGTGGTCAGCGTTCGAGTTAGATGGCGAGCCTGACACTCCACGCACTGTCAGATATTAACACCATCTTCCTGCGGCTTTTCGCTCGCGAAGACTCGAAGGACTACTCGTCCATTCAGCCGACAGGAGAGCGACATACCCCGCTCCACGGTCTCCCAGCGACGCGATTTCCCTGATATCGATTGCGCCGGGCAACAGGTTGATGTACCTTGGTTCGCCACGAGAGCAACGCTTGTCCTCGCCGTGCTTACCTGCATACTCTCAGCAGGATTGCCTTCCGGTTCTTCAGTCGCACTTGAGACTTTGACAACTTGAGAGTTTTTTGCGGCCGTGACCCTGAACTTGCCGAAGGGGTGGAGCCCGCAGAGCCTGCCCTGAGCGTAGCGAAGGTCTGCTGCTCGGGTAACAGCCCGATAACCATAACCGTAAAAACCTTCAATTGGCATGGGTTGTAATGATGTTACAGGGGGTCAGAAGAGCTTCCTTCGTGTCCTTGGCGCCCTTTGCGGTGGAGGTGACCAGCTTAAGTATTGATCATTTCCCAGATCCTTGCCAGGTGATGGTCATCGTGCTCGGCAACAAAAAACAGATGATCCACCAGCCGCATGGGCTGCTTCAGACGCGGATGCAGCGAGCAGCGGGCAAAGAGAGCCGGCTGAAATTTTCCTACGCGATCCAGCAGACGGAATCGCGCGGTGCGGAACTCAGCCAGAATCTCAGTCAGCGGCCGGGCATTGTGGTTGGCTTCATGAGTCTTACGATTGCTCAGGTCGGCGACGGTGAGCGTGGTTCCATCCGTCATAAAGTCGTCCACACGCGTCAACCACAGCGGCTCAAGATCGAGCAGGTGGCCGGCGTGCTCCTGGGCTGACCACTGGTCTCCCGCTTTGGCAATCAATACATTGCGCGATGCGCCACTCAGCATCTCTTCCAGACGCGCCGGAGTGCCCCGCAGGCGCACGCAGACATTGGGATACTGGTCCACCGGGAAGGTGAAGTCGAATTTCCGTTCAAACCAGACTGGGACTTGGCTCATGGTAGCGATCTGAGGTTTGCTCCCTTTCCCACTGCGCTCCCATCTTCAGCACAGTTAAAAATATCATTTTGTGCTACGAATCTGCCGTGTGGAGGAGCACCGAGTGAAGTGCTCCTTCTCGTCTACCGGATTCTCAAGGCAGGGAACGGATGGGCGGCCATTCCGCCAGCACGTCAATGTCATCTTTCTCTCGCTGTTGGAATTCGGCGTTGATTGTCAGGCCGGGCACAACATCGAGACTCAGAGCAGTTTTGTCCTGAAACTCGATGGTTAGGGAGTTGCAATTCGAAGTAAGGAACAGTTGGACTTTCTCGACGGTCCTTCCTTTTGCCAGGGGGAACTCAACAAAGCGCCTGTGGGGAAGATTCCTCTCGAGAAGGACAAGCTGGCCGGGAGACGGTTTACCGGGGCGTTTATTCTTCGGTTTGACGGCGTGGGCGAGGCGGGGAGGTTGCGCCCGGTGGACGGAGCGTTTAGCTTTGGTGGTAGCCATGTCTTTCTGCCTCCTGCAGAAGATGTGGTTAGGGCGTCGCTGGTGTTTCGGCACCGGCGTGCGCCCGTGTTGTTTGATGGTTTCTTTGTCCGATGCAAGAAGCGGTTCTTGCAAGTATTAAAGACTATTCTAACCTTCAAGTGCACGCTGTCAAGCACGACATTGGAATTTGCATGCGTTTTGCTCATAAGATAGGGCATTGGATAAAAAAGCAATTTCTAAAATAATGCGTGAGATGGGCCGCAAGGGCGGGAAAAAAGGCGGCAAGAAAGGTGGCAAGTCACGCATGGCCGGCATGACGGCGGAAGAAAGGCGAGAATTTGCGCGGCGTGGCGCACGTGCGCGCTGGTCGAAGGTGCGGGGAATGATGAACAAAGCGCGGTCTAGAAAGAATTAGAGACTCGTGGGATTAGCAAATCTACGGCCTCGTGATTCTTGCTGGCGTAATAGCCAACCTATTGCTTTTTAATAACTTACTCCTGCTAAATAAAGAAGAATATTATTCTCAAAGCATTCCTTGAAAATGGTTTGGGGAAGCTTTAATGTGCAAATTTGGAGTAGCTCAAATGGAAGAGTTCAGCAGATATGAAATCGAAAGTGCTGTCGGATGCCTAAAAAATATCATGACCCGTCGAGGTCTAAGTCAGCCTCAACTCTCGGATATGTCGGGTATCAGTCAGTCAACCATATCCAAGATGTTCTCGGGCGAAAGCGGTGCGACGGCACAAGCTTTGAAGAAGTTATGTCGGGCGCTGGGTCTAAAGCTGGAGGACATTCTTGAAGGTGGGCGTGAATTGATTCATGATCTCTGCGGATATCTGGGTACTCCTCTCACCGGTCTTTCTCCCCATATGGACGCCGAGTTGCAGCGCACAGTCGATGAAATCAAGAGCGTCGCTCACGGGTTCAGCGATCCAAAAATTGAACTGTATTGGCCAGGGGATCACACTCATCCCTTGCGCAATGCCGATTGTTCCGCTCAGCAGGTTTATCTAATCGACAGGTCTCGAGCATCCAATCACGACTTCATCGTACTGTTCTGCGGTGCTCCGAGCTACGGAGTAGGCCAAGAGAGCGAGATTGCAACCCAGGCTGGAATGCCAGCGATTCGATTGACTCCGAAGAGGATGTCGAGAATGATGACTGGCTCTTTTTTGCATGCTATAGATGTTCCATTTAGCGGTTCGCTAGAGACGACAGTGCGCTTTGAATCTGTGGAACTCAAGGCGGCGTTCGAGGGCATTCTGCCACTTTATTTCAAACACAGAGCTCTCTATCGCAAGCTCAAAGGCGAGTCCTTTGGCAAGCGCTTGACAAAGCTGGTTCATCAGCGCGCAGGGGGCTATGTAGGTATTGCAGATGAGTTGGGAATTGCCTTGTCATATCTGCACATTCTGATGGAGGAGAACCTTGTCATTTCAAATCCAAGCTCTCAATTGCTGATGCGTATGGCTCATT
>DATDGH010000014.1:0-2084 GCA_036522215.1 Candidatus Angelobacter sp.
CTTCGTTATCAACGGGAACCGAATTCTCGAACTCAAATTTCTTCGCCTTGGCCATACGGTCATAGTATTCCCAACAAATGTTGAATTCAACAGAATTGCAAAGGCAAGGTCTAAGCATTTATTCACGGCAATACAAATCCCGACCGCCATGCCGATTACAAGCTATATTAGCTGCGACCGGATCGGCACATGACCTTCCTCCTTCAAATCCTTCTTGGTGTAGTGATTGGCGTCCTGGTTGGGCTTACAGGCACCGGCGGCGCGTTTGTGATTCCCACCCTGATTTATGCGCTTGGCTTTGCCCAGTTGCGCGCTCAGGGAACCGCGCTCTTGATTTCTGTCTTTCCGATTTGGATTATCAGCTTTCTTCCCTACTACAAGACCCGGAATTTTGATTTCAAAGTTGCCGTGCTTATGGCGGTGGGAATTGTCGTAGGCAGCTATTTTGGCGGCACCTGGGCACAACATCTGCCTTCTACAACGCTGAGAAGACTGCTTGGAGTTGTCTTGATCGGGTTAGGGGTAAGATTTGTGGTAGGCAAGTGACTTTCTGAGTTACCATTTTGGGACCCTATAACCTGTTCCCTGTCCCCTAGGGGTTAGGAACAAACTGATACCCCAAGCCTCTCACCGTCAGCAGATAACGTGGCCGGGAGGGTTCATCTTCAATATAGCGACGCAGGCGCACAATGAAATTATCGATGGCACGGGTGTCTGTATCTTCGTGCAGGTTCCAGACGTCCTCCAGGATTGCTTTGCGTGAGACAGGACGCCCGCCGTTGCGGATCAGATAGCGCAGCAAATCCATTTCCATCACCGTAAGCTGGAAAACCTGGGCGCCGGTGCGCAACTCAAGTTTTTCAAAGTCTACTGTCTTGCCGTTAAAGTGAAATACCTGTTGCTTGGTGGTGCTCTCATCCGGGTTGCGCTGCCAGTTTTTGCGCCGCAGCAGGCTCGCAATCCTCGCCATGAGGATGTCCAGATTAAAAGGCTTGGGCAGGTAATCGTCGGCGCCTGAATCAAATCCTTTGAGCACGTCTTCCGGACGCCCCCGGGCTGTGAGCATGAGCAAGGGAATGTAGTTGTGCGACGCGCGCAACTCCTGTGCCACGCTGAATCCATCCTTGCCCGGCAGCATCACGTCCAGCACCAGGATGTCGAAAGTCTCTTTGCTCTCCAGCAGACGCTGGAGCGCCTCCTCGCCTCTGTCTGTGATGGCCACAGAATGACCATCGGCTTCCAGGTTGAACCGGATACCTTCCGCGATGTGGGCTTCGTCCTCTACCAGCAGGATGCGGCTCATGGAGATACTTTGTACACCCGGGGCAGGCGAATGGTAAAAGTGCTGCCGCGGCCTTCTCCGGCGCTTTCTGCAAAAGCTTCGCCACCGTGGCGGCGCACAATGGAGCGCACAATGAACAGACCCAATCCGGTGCCTTTCACCTGGTCAGTGGAACGGCTGTGGACGCGGTAAAAGCGCTTGAAAATGCGCTTCAACTCGGCGCGCGCCAGCCCGACGCCGTTGTCCTGGACGCGCAGCAACACCGAATCCAGGTCAGGGGTCAACATATCCACGACGATATTGCGTTCCGTTCCCGAATACTTGACGGCATTTTCCAGCAGGTTCGCCACCACGGTCCGCAGCTCCACCGGATTCCCCATCACCGTGATTTCTTCGGAAGGTGCGGTTCCAAAACGGAGGGACTCCGGGGGGAGTGCGTGGCGCAACCGCGCCAGATCCACACCTTCCTGGACAACCTGGGAGAGGTCCGTCTCCTGCCAGTTCTTGCGCGCATTCCCGCCGCGCACCTCACCCGCCTTCAACACCTGCTCCACCGTGCCCAGAAGACGGTCAGCATCTTCCAGCATCACGCGATAAAATCCGCGGCGCTGGTTCTCATCCAGTTGCCGCCGCTCCAGCGTTTCCAGGTGCAGCCGTATGGAGGTAATCGGGGTCTTCAATTCATGGGTGACAGCGTTGAGAAAGCTGTCCTGCTGTTCGTTGCGCCTGACTTCCCGCACCAGGAAGATGGTGTTCAGCACCAGGCCGGCAATGATCACCGCAAAAAAGATGATGCCCAGGA
>DATDGH010000015.1:0-2014 GCA_036522215.1 Candidatus Angelobacter sp.
CAGGATTTCCAACCCATCCATCTCGAGCGCTGAGGTTATAAATTCCAGGTTCTCCGGATTGTCATCGATGACTAAACACTTCAGGACGCGGACTGATTTCACGGCGGGGCTCCTGGGCCATTAACCGGTTAGACCTTATTCGCGTTGGACCGTGGGATGATCAGACCGTCAGAAAGGTTGATGAGAGGAGAATATTCTGGTGGAGACTTTAGACCCCCCGCCTCGCTCGGCCCTTGTCGCAGCGACACCGGTCTGATGTCCTTTCCTGCAGGATTCAGAAACAAAGCTGCTAAGACCTTATCGCAAAATTCAAGAGCACGGTCAAGGACAAACTGGGGCTACTCCGAGGTCTAACGAGTAACGATAGTTGTGACACGCCTAAGAATTGCTCAAAGTTAAGGCGTGAGATCAGATACGCTCAAGATTTAGATTGATTCGAAGCAATAACACAAGTCCTTATGATTGGTCGTGTAGTATCCACTCTGCCGTACGCTCAGTAAACTGAAAAGCATATCGCTGCCAGGGTGTATCGGGCGCCTCGCGGCGCACGACCTTGGCGCTGCCCACATAGAGGTCCCGGCCCCCGCCGGAAAGAAATACCTTAAGAGCTGAATTCGCATCCAGCGCGAGTGGCAATGGGCACAGAAATCCTCCGGCACTGACATTTTCCGTGGTGGTAAGTTGCTCGAAAGATCGTCCACCTTGGTCGGCGCCCTTTAGCTTTAAAATAAGCTTCATTTTTACTCGTACATGCGTCCGGCGCTCGATAGAACGTACCGTCAACTCTTCTGAAAGTCGGCGCTTCAGGTTGGCAAAGTCGATGGGCTTTTCGAAATAACCCACCGCTCCCAGGTTGTTCATATAGTCCTTGTATTTGTGAGCCGATTCTCCAGTTACGACAAAGATGGGAATGCGAGCCGTGTAACTCAGGTTGTGGAAGCTCTGGCACAACTCGAAACCCGAGCAGTCGGGCATCATAAGATCGAGCAGGATGGCGCGGGGCTTATGCTGCAACGCCAGTTCGAGAGCCTGCACAGGGTTGCCAGTCTCAATCGTTTCGTAGGTGTCCGCCAGGCGCAGTTTCAGAAGACCACGCATCGCGTCGTCGTCATCGACAACCAGTATCTTTTCCATTCTTTTCTCTCCTTGCTAATCCCGCATTACTTGTGCGAAACGCTTAGGCCGTGCCGGCTGCCATCGTCCTGCCGTCAAGCGCCTCGCGCACCTTGCGCGCCAGCGCTTCCCGGGTAAAAGGTTTCGGCAAGAAGTAGCTTCCCTGCGCCAAGACGCCGTGCTCGCCGACGGTTTGGCCGGTGTATCCAGACATGTAAAGAACGCGCGTGACGGGACGTTGCAGAACGAGTTGATCGGCAAGAACGCGCCCGCTCATCCCCGGCATCACTACGTCTGTGAGTAACAGGTCGATTGCACGCTCATATTCCTGGCTGATCTTCAGAGCCTGCGCGCCGGTCTCAGCTTCCAGAACGCAATAGCCGCAGAGTTCCAGAAGATACCGGCTGAGTTTGCGCAAAGACTGCTCGTCTTCGACAAGCAGCACGGTCTCGGTGCCATGCAGCGATTCGTGCACTCCTGAAGCTTCCGGCTTTGAGTCGAGGGCCTCTTCGACCTGCGGAAGATATATCTTGAAGCAAGTTCCTGCACCGAGTTCGCTGTCAACTTCGATGTATCCTCCACTTTGCTTCACAACACCATATACAGTGGAGAGCCCGAGCCCCGTGCCTTTGCCCTTGCCTTTGGTTGTAAAGAAAGGTTCGAAGACACGACCCCGAGTCGCCGCGTCCATGCCGGTTCCGTTGTCACCCACGGTGAGCAAAACATAGCGGCCGACCGATACCGGGTAGGCATATCTGCGAACATACAATTCATCCATGCAAAAGTTAGAGGAAGTGATTTCCAGCTTTCCGCCATTGGGCATCGCGTCGCGCGCGTTGACCACCAGGTTCATGATGATTTGCTCGATCTGTCCCTGATCGGCCTTTATGTGGCCCACCCC
>DATDGH010000016.1:0-13000 GCA_036522215.1 Candidatus Angelobacter sp.
GTCACAAACCATCCCTTGCAGGTCGCCTCGAACGGATTTCAACAGCAGGAACATTCAGTGTTGTCAGGGAGAGATCAATGAGAATCATGGTACTAGGCGGTGACGGGTATTGCGGGTGGGCAACAGCCCTGTATTTGTCCAACCGGGGACATGCGGTTGCCATCGTGGACAATTTTATGCGCCGGCAATGGGACCATGAACTCGGGGCCCAGACGCTCACGCCCATTCGCCCGCTGGTGGAGAGAGCCAAGGCCTGGCACCAGCTCACCGGGAACACCATAGACTCGTTTGTTGGCGACGTGACCGATTATGAGTTTCTCTCCTCTGTGGTCCAAGACTTCGCGCCCGAAGCCATGATTCATTTTGCCGAACAGCGGTCGGCCCCTTATTCCATGATTGACCGCAAGCACGCGGTTTTTACCCAGGTCAACAACGTGGTGGGAACGCTCAACGTGCTGTTCGCCTTGCGTGAATTCCAGCCCGATTGCCACTTAATCAAGCTGGGAACCATGGGTGAATATGGCACCCCGAACATTGATATCGAAGAAGGCTACCTGACCATTGAGCATAATGGCCGCAGAGACCTGCTCCCCTTCCCCAAGCAGCCCGGCTCCTTCTATCACCTGTCCAAAGTCCATGACAGCCACAACATCATGTTCGCCTGCAAGGCGTGGGGATTGCGCGCCACTGACCTCAATCAGGGCGTGGTCTACGGAACGCTGACTGAAGAAGTGGCCATGGATGAGGCCCTCATCAATCGCTTCGATTACGACGAGGTTTTTGGTACGGTTCTGAACCGTTTTTGCGCCCAAGCTGCTATCGGCCATCCTCTCACGGTCTATGGGAAGGGCGGGCAGACGCGTGGCTTCCTGGATATTTGTGACACCGTCCGCTGCGTCGAAATTGCCTGCCTCAATCCCTCAGCCCGCGGAGAATGCCGCGTGTTCAACCAGTTCACGGAGCAGTTTTCAGTTCTGACCCTGGCCGAGCTTACGGCGGCAGCCGCCAGGCAGATCGGGTTACGGGTCGAGATAGAACATCTGCCCGATCCGCGAGTGGAAGCGGAACACCATTACTACAACGCCAAACACTCCAAGCTCATTGACCTGGGCCTGAAACCGCATCTTCTTTCCAGCAATTTGCTGGATTCACTCTTGAATATCGCCTTGAAGTATAGGGACAGGATTGACGCATCCTTGATGCTGCCGCGGGTCAACTGGCGGTCCACCAGGAATGATCGCCGCGCACCCGTAGGCGCGATGGGGGTACCCGTAGCCTGAGGGCGCGCTGGTTGCAGTCTCAAAACCTGGGTTCCGCCGTTAGGTGCCTACTCCTGGGCGGCCCGGACCTGTGGAACCAACATTCCGTCGCGAATGTAGTAGTTGTTGTCCCGCCAGCGCACGCTCTTGCGTCCAAAGCTGATCACCCAGATTGTGAATGCCAGGGCATCCCAGAGCGGAATGAGCGCCAGTTTCTTCCACGGGATGTGCCGCTTGAGTCCCCGCGTTCCGATCAGCCACGTCATACTCGTTCGCAGCAGGAGATATGTGCCCAGGTAAATACCGGCCAGAAAAGGCGATGGCGCCACCGCGATTGCAGCCAGGCACCAGGGCAGTCCGTGAGTGAAGACAAGTCCCAGATGACCCCAGGGACGCATGTGCCGCATCACCACGATCCAGCGCAGCCGTTTGTGGAACAAATCGCGAAAACCTTGATAGTCAGCGACGGTCGATATCGAATAGGGCAGCAGTTCCACCTCATAGCCTTGGTCTGCGATCAACCGCCCCACCAGCAGATCATCTCCGGGGCGGTTCTCGATCGCCGAGTAGCCCCCAAAAGCAGCTAGCCGCGTGCGCGAGGTCGCAATGGTGGGTCCGAGTGCAAACTTCACACCTTCCAAACGCCATGCCACGAGTATTCCCGCATAGAAGTCACTCATCATGCCGATGGACTGAAGCTTTTGCACCAGGTTCGTCTCGTGCGTGGATACGTAAAAGCAAGTCACCGCGCCCACCTTGGGATTGGCCATGGGAGCCACCACTGTACGCAGATAATCAGGCGGAACTCTTACGTCGCTGTCGCTGATCACCACGTATTCATGTTCTGCCTCGTTCACCAGGCGCGCGAGTTTAGCGGCTTTATCGTTTGTCGCACTCCGATCAGTGCCAAAGAGTATGCGGATTTTCCGCTCGGGAAAGTCGGTGATCAGCTTCTGAATCACGGGAAGCGATGGATCTTCCGGACCGCCCAGGCAAAAAAGAATCTCGTATGCCGGATAATCCTGCCGGCAAAAAGTAGCGAGATTCTCATAAGCCTCGGGATCGAGTCCGCGAATTGGCTTCAGGTTGCTGATGGGTGGAAGGAACTCCCCGGTGGCTTGGCTCGCAGGGCGGTGGCGAAAAAAACAAAACGCGCTATAGAGTGCGATGCCGTAGTAGACAAAAGGAATCGCGGCGAGAACCAGAACCATGAAGCTTATAAGAGTCAGAGTCATGTGCAGATCTCATGCGCCGCGCCTCGATACCCCTCAACCGGCCGCATGGAATGCGCGGCGAAACGCAGCGTGGCACATGCTTTGTTCGCTGCGCAACCCAACAGTGTACGTTGTTTGCGGCCGGCGGCCAAATCCAAATCCCATTTGCCCCCAGCCCCCTGTCTAAGCGGGTTATCATATCGCTTGTAACTTTTTACCGGAGAGCTAGTCCAACCCACATATATGAATAAGATGGTGATTCTCGCAGTGCTCCTCTCGCTGCTTCTTGCTGCCTCTGCAGTGGCCCAATCGTCGGCCGCTGCCAATCCTCCTGAGCCGCTGCTACCCTATTCCCCCAGTCTTGACCTCACCTCGATGGATAAATCGGCCGACCCGTGTGTGGACTTTTATCAATACTCTTGCGGCGGATGGCAGAGCAAGAATCCCATCCCGCCGGATCAGACATCATGGAGTGTTTACGGCAAGCTCTATCAGGACAACCTGAATTTCCTCCGCGGCATTCTGGAGCAGGCGGCAACCGCAAAAGGCCTGCGCGATCCCATTACCCAGAAGGTCGGCGATTTCTATGCTGCCTGCATGGATGAGCCGGCTATCGAAAAACGTGGCATGAGCGCAATCAAACCGCAACTGGATGCGATTACGCGGCTGGGCTCGGCGTCGGATCTTGCGCCGCTGGTCGCGCGCTTGCAATTGAATGTTACCGGGCCAATCCTCTTTGCCAGCGGCTCGCGACAGGACCTGGATAACTCAGAACAGCAGATCGCGGGACTCGACCAAAGCGGCCTGGGGCTCCCCGATCGCGATTACTACACTAAAGAAGATGCCAAGTCGAAGGAAACACGCGAACGCTACCTTCAGCATGTGGAGAAGATCTTTAAGCTGCTAGGCGATGATTCCGCCACGGCCAGGAAAAATGCCGGCACGGTCATGCGCATGGAGACCGCGTTGGCAAACGCCTCCTTGACCCGGGTCGACCGCCGCGATCCCTACAAGCGCAAGAACAAAATCAAACTGGGTGACCTGGAACAACTGGCGCCAAATTTCAATTGGCAGGCGTACTTCCGCGAATTGAACACGCCCCAGTTTGAGATCATCAATGTCGCCCCGCCATCCTTCTTCAAACAGGTCGACGCGCAATTGACTGGCGAACCTCTTGATAATTGGAAAAATTATCTTCGCTTCCATGTGGCCAATGCATATTCCCCATATCTCTCCTCAAGATTCGTGGAAGAAAACTTTGAGTTTTATCTCAAGTATCTGCGCGGAGCCAAGGAGCTGCAGCCAAGGTGGAGGCGGTGCGTGCAGTTTACAGATCGCGATCTCGGCGAGGCCCTGGGCCAGGCCTACGTGCGCAAAGTGTTTTCCCCCGGGCTGAAGCAGAGCACGCTCGACATGGTAAACCGCATTGAAGCCGCCATGGAGATGCGTATTCAGCAGCTTGATTGGATGAGCGCGGAAACCAAAGAGCAGGCGCTGGCCAAGCTGCACAGCATCCGCAATAAGATTGGCTATCCTGAGAAATGGCGCGACTACTCTTCCGTTCACATTGAGCGCAATGATTTCCTGGGAGATGTGCAGCGGGGCACTCAGTTCGAGCGCCATCGCAACCTCAATAAGATCGGCCGGCCGGTGGACCACGCCGAGTGGGGCATGACGCCGCCCACGGTCAATGCTTACTACAGCGGGCAGATGAATGACATCAACTTCCCGGCCGGAGTGCTCCAGCCGCCGCTCTACGACGCCAAAATGGATGATGCACCCAACTACGGCGACACCGGCGGGACCATCGGACATGAGTTGACCCATGGTTTTGACGATCAGGGCAGTAAGTTCGATGCCCACGGGAACCTGCGCGAGTGGTGGACCAAAGTAGACCGGCAGAAATTCGAAGATCGTACCCGGTGTGTCGCCGACCAGTACGCCCAGTATGTGGTTGTAGATGACATCCACATCAATAGCAAGCTCACGCTGGGTGAAGACGTGGCTGATCTGGGTGGAGAAATCCTGGCCTACATCGCCTGGAAGGAAGCTACCAAAAGCAAGAACCTTCAGCCCGTGGATGGGCTCACGCCCGAGCAGCGCTTCTTCATCGGCTTTGCTCAATGGGCGTGTGAGAATGAGCGCCCGGAAGACATGCGACTTCGTGCCGCAACGGATCCCCATTCGCCCGCCCGCTATCGCATCAACGGCGTGGTGGTCAATATGCCGGATTTTGCCCGGGCCTTCTCCTGCAAGGCCGGTCAGCCTATGGTGAAGACCGGTGAAGACGTCTGTAAGGTCTGGTGATCTGGGTGAAAGCCCTGGACTTTAACTCCGGGGAGCGCGCGTTCAGGGCGTGCGGGAAATGGCGTTAAGAATTCTTTGGGCTTTAATCCTGGTGAAAAGCACGTAAGAGGGAATCATGACAAGAACACCGTTTGCCTGTATTTGCGTGGGTTTAGTCCTGGCGTCTTTAGTCTCCGCTCAGTCCCAGGAAGCACAACCGGCGCCCTCGCAGAAGACCGCCATCGCCGCCAATCCGCAAGACCCGGCGCTCCCCTACTCGCCCAGTCTTGATCTTACCTCGATGGATAAGTCCGTTGATCCCTGTGTGGATTTTTACCAATACTCTTGCGGCGGATGGCAAAAGAAAAATCCCATCCCGCCGGACCAGACTTCATGGGCTGTCTACGGCAAGCTCTACCGGGACAACTTGAATTTTCTACGCGGCATTCTGGAACAGGCAGCCAATGAGAAAGGCCGGCGCGACAAAGTCACGCAGGAGATTGGCGACTTTTACGCCGCCTGCATGGATGAAACCGCCATTGAGAAGCGGGGATTGAGTGCCATCAAGCCCGACCTGGATGCCATCGCTCGCCTGAAATCGGTGCATGATATGGCGCCTGTGGTGGCGCATCTCGAACTTTCTATTCCCGGTACTTCTGTGATCTTTGATACCGGTTCAAATCAGGACCCGGATGATTCCGAGCAGCAGATCGCCAACTTTGACCAGGGCGGACTGGGCTTGCCCGATCGTGACTACTACACCAACCAGGACGCGAAATCAAAAGAGGTCCGCGAACGTTACCTCCAGCATGTGCAAAACGTTTTTAAGCTGTTGGGAGACAGCCCTGAGGCAGCGAAGAAAAATGCCGATACCATCATGCGCATGGAAACCGCCATGGCCCAGGCCTCTCAGACGCGGGTTGAGCGCCGCGATCCCTATAAGCTGAAGAACAAAATGCCACTGGCGCGCCTGGAAGAGATGGTCCCTGCCTTTGACTTTAAGTCTTACCTCGCGGAGGTGAAGACACCCAAACTGGAAGTCATCAACGTTACAGCCCCTGCATTTTTCCAGGAGGTAAACACATTGTTGTCCGCCGAACCGCTGAATAACTGGAAGAACTATCTCCGTTACCACCTGGCCAACGGATATTCTCCGTACTTGTCTTCGGGGTTTGTGCAGGAGAGTTTCGAGTTCTACCGCAAGTATCTTCGCGGCGCCAAAGAAATGCAGCCGCGCTGGAAGCGCTGCGTACAATACACTGACAATTATCTGGGTGAAGCCCTGGGACAAGCGTACGTTCGCAAAGTCTTCTCACCGGAGCTGAAGCAGAGCACGCTGGACATGGTGCGCCGGATAGAGGCGGCCATGGAAATACGCATCAATCAGCTCGATTGGATGAGTCCGGAAACCAAGGCGCAGGCCATCAACAAGCTGCACGGCATCCGCAACAAGATTGGCTATCCGGACAAGTGGCGCGACTACAGCTCGGTCAAGATTACCCGCAATGACTTCCTGGGCAGCACGGCGCACGCTACTGAGTTTGAAGCGCGCCGCCAGATCAACAAAATCGGTCAGCCTGTAGACCATGGCGAATGGGGCATGACACCTCCCACCGTCGACGCATATTTCAATCCGCAGATGAACGACATCAACTTTCCTGCAGGCGTGCTCCAGCCCCCGCTCTATGATGCCCGGCTCGATGATGCTCCCAACTATGGCAACACCGGGGGCACGGTTGGCCATGAACTCACCCACGGCTTCGACGATGAAGGTAGCCAGTTCGACGCCCATGGCAATTTGAAAAACTGGTGGACAAAAGACGACCGCCAGAAATTCGAAGAGCGCACCAGGTGCATTGAGGACCAATACGCTCAATACGTTGTTGTGGACGACGTCCATATCAACAGCAAGCTGACCCTGGGCGAGGATGTGGCCGATCTGGGCGGAGAAATCCTGGGTTACATGGCCTGGAAAGACGCAACCAAAGACAAAAATCTTCAACCCGTGGATGGGCTCACGCCCGACCAGCGCTTTTTCATCGGTTTTGCCCAATGGGATTGCGCCAACACCCGGCCCGAAGACTTGCGGCTGCGCGCCATGACCGATCCTCATTCTCCTGCGCGTTACCGCATCAATGGCGTAGTCGTTAACATGCCGGAGTTCGTCCAGGCGTTTTCCTGCAAGGCTGGCCAACCCATGGTGAAGGACAAAGATAAAGTCTGTAAGGTGTGGTAAGTCAGAAAACTCTTATCTCGCACAGAAAATAATGCCCGCTGGTAGACTTCCTGCCGGTTATGCGCGGTTCACGGCACGGCTCGCGAGTATCTTCCATAGGTTGTTCAGAATCAGTCAGTTGCGGGCCAGCCGGTATCTTTCCGGGCCATTTTCCAGGCCCAGCCTGTTCCTGGTATGAGCACGGATGTAACAAAAGTTGGAAAAAGAATGAAACGCTAGGCACTTATTTTGCACTACTCCAATAGAGGGCCAGATGTGCAGCGGACGGGGCCCTGGGCATAACCTGCAATTCTTAGGCAGTTTTAAGGAATTTGGGGAGTTCTGCTCGCCGTGAAAAATCAGGAAGAGCACGCAGGACAGCGGCAAAACGGGAACATTACCGTTTTTGATCCTCAGCGGAGACCAAAAGGCTTGATGAAGCCGCTGAGCCGGTCAAATGGTGAAGTATACTTGTCCGCGCTACCTGTGGAACTCTACCCATTTGATGAAGATTACTTGCGCCATCTCCAGCAGGCCGACGGCGCGACGCAGGATCATTTTGTCCATTATTTTACTGGCATCCTGCGCATCAAGCTCCGGAGCCGGTCGCTGGCCGTAGATGAAATGAAGGATGTGCTGCAGGAAACTCTCCTGCGCGTGCTGGTGGCGGTACGCGTCAATGATGTTCGCCAGCCGGAACGGTTGGGTGCCTACGTGAACTCGACGTGCAACAACGTTTTGCGCGAGCACTATCGCGAGGTCTCGAAGAACCATTGCGTGGACCTGGATGGTGTGGACGTGCCGGACGGAGGAGCGGACCTCGAAGGAAACATGATCGCTCACGAAAGAGACAAAGCCGTTCGGGCCGTGCTGAAAAAGCTTTCCGATAAGGACAGCGCCGTGCTGCGCGCTCTCTTGCAAGAGCGTGACAAGGAAGAAATATGCCGGGAGTTGGGTGTGGACCGCGGCTATTTGCGCGTCCTGACCCACCGCGCCATCAGGAACTTCAAGGACCAGTATGAGGTGAGGAAAGTTTCACGCCGCTTTGGCCGGGTGGCGAAACCATAGATTGACACAGGTGACGAATATGGAACACAACTACGCAATCGAAAATCACACCGCGGAGCGCTACCTCCTGCACGATTTGAACGAGGAAGAGCGCGATGCGTATGAAGAACATTTTTTCAGCTGTAGTGCCTGCGCTGATGAAGTAAAAACCGCGGCCGAATTCCTGGAAAGCGCCAAACGCGTGGTTCAGGACGACGCGAAAGCCCAGCTCTACGGCCATGCAGCCCGCCATTCCATCTGGGGAAGCTGGCTGAACTGGAGAAGCATGCTGCATCCCATGCCCGCCATGGCCTGCGCGCTGCTCATATTCGTTGCTGGCTTCAGCATCTACCAGGATAGCGTGGTCATTCCAGAGTTGAGAAGTCTGGCGTCAGCTGCTCCTCCTATTCCAGGAATGACGGAAACACAGATGCGCGAAGCACAGACGATCATGGTCGGAGAGTCTCGGGAGCAGCAGAAGCAACAGACCGTAACCAAAGGCGCGTCATTCTATGTTCAGTTTGACATTCCGCCAGCAAAGTCCGGTTCCTATGAATCTTATGTGGCTGACATAGTCACGCCGCGGGGCGTTAGAAAACTCTCATACACGATCTCGAAGAATGAGGCAAACGCTCCCATTCGGGTACTGGTGCCGGCAGGGACTTTGGAATCGGGAAAATATTTCGTAGTAGTTCAGGGAGTCAATAGCAATGGGCCAGAAAGTAGGGTAAAAGGAGAATTAGTTCATCTTTCGTTTCAATTAAACATACAGGACTAGTCGTTGCCCACAGGGATGTCCTGGGGAGTGTGAAATGTCCAATGGCTCTCGCAGTCCTTCGCCCTATTTCCATCACGCCTCTGCATTTGGAATAGCCGGCAAGATTGACCGTCCTACCCAGCAAACAATTACGCCTCAGGCCGCAATCAGCCTCGCGCCGAGTGGAGGGCACGGTACAAATCGTGTAGACAATTTCAGTGTGCCTGGAGTTCTCTCCTTCAAAGCGGCTTATGTGGAGGTGGGCGGCAGTTTGGATACAGCCAACAAAAGCACTCAGACCACATATGCTTTGTCTGTCATTGAGGACCTAAACATTTGCAATGTGGTGACAGCAGACCGAGTGGTATCACGTCTCACCGTCTACTTTCCTGAACCTGCATCCGCTTCTACTGAGTCTTCATCGGCACAGAAGGGGGACACTCCTCCTGACGAACCCAGCTTTTCAATTGTCGGAAGCCATTTTGACAACCTGAAAATCGCAGGGCAAATGATTGATGTGCAGCTCGACCATGAAACATTCCACGATAGCACCTACAGCGGATTCTTCGCCGGCCTTCAAGGTTCAGTTCCACCCAAACGGCACGTGCTGATGGCCAGCAACATTGATCTGCACAATTTGCGGGAAGACGATCACAACTATGGTATTGTGGGCGGCGCAGCTCAAAGATACCAGCAATGGCATCCAGGCAACCAACCATTGATGGACGGACAGCATTTCTGGTGTTCAGCGGCCAATCGTTCGGGATGGGCTCAACCTTTGCAGACCGACCCACCCAGGCCGGCAGGTACTCCAGCAACCGTGCAGCCACGACCCGATCCCAAACCGGGCGATCTGGCAAATTTCGGTGGAGTGATCTGTGTTCCAAGATTCGGCGTTGTCTATCTCGCCGAAGTGCTAGTGTATCGCAATCATCGCCACCTGACTATGATCCGAGTTCGGATGTGTTCTCCAGGGAGTGGAAATGTCGATGGCCCTGGCGGTGGTACCGGTGGCGACGGCATGCCGCCTCGTCCCTGATGCTGCTGAGTGCCCTGGTGCTCAGCCTGATTGCTTGTCATGGTAACGACCCGGATGCTTTGTACCTGCAAGCCTCTCAAGAGTTGGAGCAGGGAAACAGCGCTTCTGCTCTAGAAGTTGTCGATAAGGCCTTGGGGGGCCCTGTCGGGAAGGACCCCGTTACCGGGTACAAATTTCGGGTTTTGAAAGCGTACATCGTCGTTGCCAATGACCCGGATCAGGCCCTCCAGTTGTTGCAATCTGATCCGCCTCAACAATTCACAGCGACAGAGATCCCAGCACTCAGAAAACTTACCCAAGGAAAGGCCTACTTTTACAAAAAGGATTTAGGACGTGCAGATGCATATCTCAAGGACGCCAGAAGCATTGCTGCGGTACACGCACCCAAAGTTCTTGCGAGGATTGCATATCTGCAAGGTTATATGGCCCAGGGGACTGACCCTGCGAAGGCCGAACAGTTCTTTCACGAAGCACTTGACTCTGCGCGCCAATACAAGCAGAAATTAACTGAAACTGGCGCGCTTATCAATATTGGCAAGATCCTGATGGATCGTGAGCAATATGATGAGGCGATTACTGAACTTTCCTTGGCATTAGAGTTGGCCCGTAGCGCGCCTCCCGATCTTTGGGATGAGGAAGTAGCTCTTGGAGATATAGGTTTAAGTTACTATGAACTTGGCGATTTTGAGCGCGCCACTTATTTCTTAAAGAACGCGATTGCCAATGCATCTCAAACGGGAAGGAAGGCTGGCCAAGAGCGCTGGACCACAGATCTAGGCGATGTTTACCTGAGCCAGAAAAACTACGAGCAAGCTGATAAATATTACCGGATGGGCTACTCGTTTGCCACCGACAACAACGACTGGTTTTGGAGTGCGCTTGCTCTTCATAATCTAGCCCTGGTGGAACTCAGTCGAAATGACGTGTCTAAAGCAGAGGCATACAACGAAGAATTAGTGGAAGTAACCAAAAGAGTCAATGATCCATATGTGCACGCTCTCTACACAGTTATGACAGCAGAGCTTGCTATGCGCCATAAGCAGTTCGGCCGTGCCGAAGAGCTACTACGAAGCGTGATAGCGAACACGAAGGATTCCTCCCAAGTGCGGCGTGCACAATCTGATCTGGCAAGTGTTTATGTTGCGCAGAATAAGCCGGATAAAGCAACGCAAGCCTACGAGGCGGCAATTCATACTGTGGAGTCTGCTCGGGCTGCCGTGAAACAGGAAGAACGGCGGATGTCTATCCTGGATGGTTGGCCTTTTTATGATGACTACATTCGGTTTCTCATTGATCAAGGCAACTATCGTAAAGCTCTTCAAAAAGCCGAGCACAGTCGTTCCAGAACATTGGTCGAAGGTCTGGAAACTACACAGTCCCAAGCGCCGGTTCCGGAACTGTCGATTCCAAGGGTCCAGAGTTTCTTGCGAAGACAGCGCAAGGTGATCATGGCTTATTGGTTGGCAGAGGCGGACTCATATCTCTGGGTTGTCACGCCGACGCAAGTGCAGATCTATCATTTGGGGCCGAAACGAGAAATTGAGCAGAAAATCCACTCTTACAACCAAAAGATACTTAATCATGGCGGGATCGATGATTCGGCCGAGGGGCAAAAGCTCTACGAGCTGTTGGTGCAACCGGCGGTAAAGCTCGTTCCGAGGGGAAGCCAGGCCATCATCATTCCTCACCGCAGCCTTTACAAACTCAATTTTGAAACATTGGTTGCCCCTGGCCCAAAACCGCACTATTGGATCGACGACGTTACTCTTGAAGTGGCCGGGTCCATGGCACTGCTCACGAGTTCGCAACCACAACAACCTAACAGTTCTCAAAATCTTTTGCTGATTGGCGCACCAGTGCAAGCCAGTAGTGAATTTCCGGCATTAGTTCATGCTGACGAGGAGATCCACAAGGTGGCTGCGCATTTCGCAGCCGGGCAGGAAAAGGTCATTTCCCATCAGACAGCTACCCCATCTGCTTTCGAAACCGCCCGGCCAGATCAATTCTCCTACATACATTTTGTTACCCACGGCAAAGCGAGCGAGACTACTCCCTTGGATTCGGCCATTATTCTTTCGCCTGAGCAAGAGAATGTATTCAAGCTTTATGCGCGTGACATCGTCGGACTAAAACTGAATGCAGATGTTGTCACCATCTCCGCTTGCTATGGCGCCGGAACCAAGACTTATTCCGGGGAAGGGTTGGTGGGCCTCGCGTGGGCATTTCTCCGCGCCGGCGCCCACCAGGTTGTAGCAGGACTCTGGGAGGTGGATGACCGCGCCACTCCTGATCTTATGGATGATTTTTATACAGGGCTGAAGTATCAAGGCGCAGCCGCCGCTCTGCGCGCAGCCAAGCTCAAAATGGCCCATTCGGAAGGGGTGTATCGTCTGCCTTACTACTGGGCTTCGCTGCAGCTGTACGCAGGTTCTTAGGGAGGGGTTCCAGCTGTAGCGTGGGACGGAAGCCTGGTTTGCCCATTGTTTTTATTGTTGCAGTTTCGCTAACTAGTTTAACTAAGTTAGTCGGTTCTGGATTTCAGTATTGAACCTCCCATTTTGGTAGCGATGGATTAAAATAGAACGCGCTCAAATCAGACTTTATTTGACTTTATCCATGGCCATACTTAACTTCATCCAAAGATTTTATGCCCCGGCGGGGCAATCTAAGCGCTCTCTTTGGTTGCTCGTTAGTCCCGTTGCTCTTACCGTTTTCGGCATGTGGATCCTTTTTGAGCGAATTACCGACTGGGAACTGCCAGTGGGAATTGGAATGGCAATAATTCTCGCAGCAATCGCGTTGTGGAAAGTTCCAGCCTGGCAGGTTGCCCAGGTTGATGGTCTTGATTCTAAAGGCCGGTTTGACCGCGTCAATGAAGCTCGGAAGACACTAGCGCAAATTGTGGGCGGGACTTTGTTGCTAATCGGTTTTTATGCAACGTGGAAGGGTATCGGTCTATCTCGAGAAGGTCAGATTACAGATCGTTTTGCAAAAGCGATTGAGCAACTGGGAGCGGCGAAGGCCGGAGTGAGGGTTGGCGGGATCTATGCACTGGAGCGAATTGCTAAGGATTCCGAGAGGGATCATTGGACAGTTATGGAAGTGTTGACGGCCTATATTCGTGACAACGCGCAGCGAAAGAAAGATACAGGAGACACCGGTCTCGAGGAGTTGAAGCCTGCC
>DATDGH010000017.1:0-4939 GCA_036522215.1 Candidatus Angelobacter sp.
TTCAGAATCTCCCACTGATCGTCGGTCAGGTCCATTTTCGGGTTGGCGGAAGAACTGGCTCAGAGCTACTCCTTTATTTGCACGTTATCTATCGTAGAATCAATATGTTTCCGCTAGTCACCATTTATGAGATAGGTTCTAATAATGTGCCGAGAAGACTTGTATCAGGGCACGAGTTTCACTCGTGCCGGAGCAGGCTTCAGCCTGCGGTAAAGAGCAGCAAACGAAACAAATTCCGCTCTGCCGAAGGCCTGCGCGTAGCTCCCGGTGTTGGAGCGGAGCGCATTAAACAAATCGGCACACTATTTCTAAAAACGGTCTAGCCTTGTGTCGCGTAAATCTTTGTTTGCGGCTGGACCAGAGCTTCCTTGGAGAAGCCGGGTTCCTGAATACTAAGTTCTAACCACTGCTGTTCTGGGAAACAGCGCGTAGAAGTTTTCCGTCGTTCTCTTTCCAATCTCTTCCTTACTCATTCTCCGCAGCTGCCCAATTGCTTCAGAGGTATCCACTACAAAAGACGGCTCATTGCGTTTGCCCCGATGCGGAACCGGAGCGAGAAATGGGGAATCGGTCTCGATTAACATGCGGTCGAGCGGTACCTGCCGGGCTGAGGCGCGAATGTTTTCCGCCTTTGGGAAACTTACATTTCCGGCAAAGGAGATATAAAAGCCGATGTCCAGCGCTGCTCGGGCGTGCTTCCACTCCCCCGTAAAGCAATGAAGAATTCCGCCTGGCCCATTGGAACCCCAATGCTCGCGCAGCATGCGAATGGTATCGTCCCAGGCGTTCTCGCTGTTGTTGGTGGGCCGGCAGTGGATCACAATCGGCAAACGGGCTGTCCGCGCCTGCTCCATCTGGCGGCGGAAGACCTCTTGCTGCACTTCACGTGGTGAGTGGTCGTAGAAATAGTCCAGGCCAATTTCTCCCCATGCAATCACTTTGCGGTTACTGGCAAGGTGCTGCATCTCGGTGTAATCGGCGTCGGTGGCCAGCCGGGCTTCATGCGGATGAATCCCGATGGTCGCAAAAATCCAATCGTGCTTCTCCGCAATCCGGATGGCGCAATCCAGTGTGCCGGGCCCAGTCCCGCTGCCGATGGCCAGTATGCGTTCCAGGCCGGCAGCGCGGGCGCGCTCCAGCACCTGTTCGCGATCTGAGTCGAACTTGGGGCCTTCCAGATGGGCGTGGGAATCGATGTACAAAGTGATAAGTCCCTGGAATTAGCGAATGGCCTATTTCAACTTTGCCCCGACAGGTACATCTTCCAGAAAGCCAGCCAGCACCGGCTTGCCATCTTCACCCACAGAGGCTGCAACGATCATTCCATTCGACTCGATTCCTCGCAGCTTGCGCGGCTGGAGATTGGCGACAATCACAACTTTCCGGCCGACGAGCGATTCAGGCGAGTAGGACAGTGCGATCCCCGCTACGAGCTGACGAACCTCTGTCCCAATGTCCACTTCCAGACGCAGAAGCTTGTCCGTGCCTTGCACTTTTTCCGCGCTCTTCACCTGCCCTACGCGTAATTCAACCTTCAGGAAATCGTCGATGCTGATCTTGCCGTCTTTGACGGCAGGTGCTGCAGCGGGCGCCGGAGCGGCGTTCGTTGGACCATGCGCGGCCTGCGTTGCCGGTTGGCCGGGACGAGCTCCCTCTCCCGCAGGGGCAGGAGATGATTCTGAGGGTGGTGAAGGCTGCCGTTCTTGTTCCATCTGCTGCATCCTTTCGATAGCGGTTTTGTCCGCACGCGGGAATACGGGTTCAACTTTACCAAGTTTTCCCCCCAGCGGTAATTGTCCCCACTTCAGATCAGTGAGATCAAATCGGGAAATCTCTCCCAGACCGAGCTGGCCCCAGATCCTGCCCGTGGATTCCGGTATCGCGGGATAGACTAGCGCGGTGACAATGCGTAGAGCTTCAGCGGCTGTATAAAGAATGGTGGCGAGACGGGCGCGGTTTTCTTCACCCTCCTTCTCCGCCACGATCCATGGCTCCTCGTCCACCAGATACTTATTCACGGACCCAATCAAGGACCAAACCCTTTCCAGCGCCCGTGAGAATTGATAGTCGTCGAACAAACGCCCGAATTCTGTAATAGTCGCCAGCGCCTGCTCTTTGATCGCGGCATCTGTCGGTTTGCGTGCCACCGTCGGAGACGGATAGGGAACTGAGCCGTTGAAATAGCGCGTGATCATGGTCAGGGTGCGACTGGCGAGATTGCCCAGGTCGTTGGCCAGATCAGAGTTGTAGCGCTGCACCAGGGCGTCGAAACTGAAGGAGCCATCCTGCCCGAAAACGATTTCCCGCAGCAGGAAATAGCGGAGCGCGTCATTTCCCATTACATCCAGAACGGTTTCAGTGCGGACGATGTTGCCGCGAGACTTTGACATCTTGCTTTCTTCAAACAGCAGCCAGCCATGGGCGATAACCGCCTTGGGCAACGGCAGGTCGGCGGCCATGAGAAATGCCGGCCAGTAGACGCAATGGAAGCGGATGATCTCCTTGCCGATCATGTGGACATCCGCCGGCCAGTACCGCTGAAATCTTTTCTGATCAGCTTCGTCCTTCGATCCAAAACCAATCGCCGTACAATAGTTAATCAAAGCGTCCACCCACACGTAGATCACGTGCTTGGGATCCCGCGGCACCGGGATTCCCCACTTGACCGTGCTGCGGCTGATGGAAAGATCGCGTAAGCCACTCTTCACAAAGGCAATGACTTCATTACGCCGCGTTTCCGGACGTATGAATTCAGGATGGTTTTTGTAATGCTCCAGCAGCTTGTCGGCGAATGCCGATAGTTTGAAGAAGTAATTTTCTTCGCTAACTGTTTCTGTGATCCGTCCGCAGACCGGGCATGGATCGCCCGGCTTGGCCGCATCCACGTACAGCTCGTCCGAAACGCAATACTGGCCGGTATAGGT
The DNA here is from genome assembly GCA_036522215.1 of Candidatus Angelobacter sp. GTDB lineage: Bacteria > Acidobacteriota > Terriglobia > Terriglobales > Acidobacteriaceae > Angelobacter. The sequence continues at coordinate 2,925 of DATDGH010000017.1, forward strand.
TCCCTTATAGATAAACTCCTTCACCTTCATCCGGCGAAAGAGCTCCTGCACGCCGCGCTGATGGCGGAGATCGGTGGTCCGGATGAAATCGACATAGCTGATGTTCATCCGGTCAAAAAGGCCGCGATAAAGCGCGGCTACTTCGTCCGCGAACTGCTGCGGTGTCTTGCCGGCAGCAGCGGCGGAGCGCTCTACCTTTTGTCCATGCTCATCGGTGCCGGTCAAAAAGAACGTATCGTAGCCGAGCATGCGCTTGCGGCGGGCCACGGCATCACACACCAGGGTGGTATACGCGTGCCCGATATGCGGACGCGCGTTCACGTAGTAGATGGGCGTCGTAATGTAAAACTTCGGTTTCTGCCCTTGGTCCATCGTCAAAAGTCTTTTCTTTCCAGATAAACTTTGATTGCTTCCTGCATTACCGCCTTGAGCGGAACATGTTGCTGTTCAGCGATGCGGCGGCAATCTTCATATTCAGGAGCATAATTGCTGACCGTGCCGTTCAGACTGGCCACCTTGATTCTGACATCACCCCACATGGTTGGAACCGTAAGATGGCGGCGCGCCAGCACTGCCCGCTTTTCTTCTCTGATGCGCACGCCAAGCGTAGTGGTCTCGGCAAAGATCAACTGTTTAAGCCGTTCGGAGTCTTCCGGGCGGCACAGAACAGAGAGCAACAGACCGGGCCGGTTCTTCTTCATCTGCACCGAGGTGGCGAACACATCCAAAGCGCCATCCTGGAGAGCGCGGTCCAGCACGTAGCCGAAGAGCTGGGGCGTCATGTCGTCCACATTGGCTTCCAGGATCGTGATGGCCTCCTCTGGAAATAATGACGAATGTCCCTCAAGCGTTTCACCAATCGTAATTCTCAAAATGTTAGGAAAATCTCCCAGATCCCGCGATCCGGCGCCGTAGCCTGTCCTTTCCGGCTTCATGCGGGGAAAGCCGCCGAATCGGGAAGCCAGTACGCGCACAATGGCTGCTCCCGTCGGGGTGACCAATTCTTTTTGAATCTCACCCGAGTAGACCGGCGCATTGCGCAATATTTCCAGGGTGGCAGGCGCGGGTATGGGGAAAGTGCCGTGTGCACATTCCACCGTGCCTCCCCCAACATTGAGCGGGGAACAGACGATAGCGTCCACTCCCAGCGCCTCCGCGCCCACAGCTGCACAGGTGATGTCCACAATCGCGTCCACGGCGCCGACTTCATGGAAATGGATCTGCTCAATATCCGTATTGTGGATCCTCGCCTCAGCCGCGCCCAGGACTTCAAAAATCTTGATGGCCTGCTGGCGAGCAGTCGGGCTGATGCCCGCCTGGCTGATAATTTCGCGAATCTCTCTTAATCCTCGATGGGCGTGCTTCTCACCATGGCTCTGCCCAGGCTCGCGCTCGTGAGCGTGGTGAGGCTGCTCGTGGCTCGAGTGACTGTGTTCATGATGATGATCGTGTTCGTGTGAGTGCGTTTGCCTGGACCAGAATTCTTCCCGAGGAAGTTCTTTTTCCCCAGCGACAATCACGTCCAGTTTGGTGGCGCTGATGCCGCTTCGCTGCACCCGTGACACTTCCAGGCGGGCATCCAGCTTGAGCGCCCCTACAGTTCTGGTGAACAATTCAAGCGGAACGCCGGCATCCACCAGGGCGCCAAGAAACATGTCGCCGCTGATCCCCGAAAAACACTCCAAATAAGCGATCCGCATAAGGTTCAGCCAGGAATCTCAATAATCAGGTTGATCTCAAGTTGGTGAGTCGGACCAGATCCTTCACTGCGTTCCCACGGCAGTCGGGGCAGGCAGGATTTCGGCAGAAGGCTCCCTCCCGCCTCGGCTGGGTTACTCCCTATAAGCGCCTCGATTTTCATCATAGGTTGGTAAAGCTACTGCGTCAAACAGGAGAGTGGAAACCATTTGTTATAATCGCCTTTTTCATCAGCGACTTACGAATCGGGTCATCGGTGCATCGGGTCATCGGAACACCGCCACACCTAGGCTGGGCGCGAAACCCTTTCTCCAAAG
>DATDGH010000018.1:0-3025 GCA_036522215.1 Candidatus Angelobacter sp.
GATGTTCTGCTGACGTATTTCCGTCATGCCGCCGAGGCGGGCCACTACCAGCAGGTCGGCGTGCTCCTGGACGGGCTTTCTCGCGATGCACTGGCCCTGGCCAGCGCTGTCCGCCTGGCAAACCACACCATCTATGAAACCGGCCAGAAGCAGACGAGCCGCGCCGGCATGGGCTCGACCGTGGTCGCCGCCCTGGTGAAAGGCAATGCCCTTTCCATTGCCAACGTAGGCGACAGCCGCATCTACCTCATCCGGCAGGGCGTGATCCAGCAGCTTACCCAGGACCATTCCCTGGTGATGGAGCAGGTGCGGCGCGGGTATATCACAGTGGAGCAGGCTGAGCGCTCGGAAATGCAGAACATTATTTTAAAGGCGCTGGGTTCGGAGGAGAACGTTGATCCGGACGTAGAGGACTTGGTAGTGCTGCCAGGAGACATCCTGCTCATGTGTTCGGATGGACTGACAAAATATCTGCACGATCCAGAAATCCTGCAAGCGGTTTCCGCCTCGACAACGCTGGACGAGGCATGCAGTGCGCTGATTCAAACCGTGAAGCAGCGAGGGGGCGACGACAACGTTACCTGTCTGCTGCTGAGGATAGTGGAGCGGCCATGGTATAAGAGGTTGTTCTCCGGAGGCCGGAAATGGCAAAACTCATTCTGAAGTTTGAGCACAATATGTTGAAGGAAGTCAGCCTCTCTCAGGAGACATTCACTATCGGCCGCCTCCCGGGAAACATGCTCCAGATAGACAATCTCGCCGTGTCCGGACATCACGCCAAGATCTATTGGGAACAGGACCATTATGCAGTTGAAGACCTGGGCTCGTTGAACGGCACTTATGTTAACAACCAGCGCATAGGAAAGGCAGCATTGAAAAGTGGCGACGTAATGACCATCGGGAAGCACATGGTCCAGTTTAAGGATGAGGGACAGAAGACAACAGCCGCGCCGGCCGCGCAGAAGGCGGGCCCGGATACTCCCAAGCTCGACCCTACCGTTGTGCTGGACACCAAGAAGGCACAGGACATGATCGCAGCCAGCGCAGCTCCCAACGCTGGCTCAAGCGTCCTTGGGCTATCCAAACCCGCCCCCACTGCCACGCCGGCCAAGGAACGCTTTGGCATCCTGAACGTGCTGGAAGGCCGCACGGACCAGCAGCAATATGTATTGACTGGGAAGATGACGATGATTGGCAAATCCGATATGGCTACGGTCCGGCTGAAGCGATTTTTTGCTCCCAAGACAGCTGCTCTTATCAGCAAGCGTGACAATAAATACTTTATTGCGGCGTCCGACAAGAAGATCAACCTGAAAATCAACGGAGAAGAAATTACCGGCCAGAAAGAGCTGAATGAAGGCGATATTGTTGAAGTGGCGGGAGTGAAGGCAGCTTTTTCATTTCAAGAGTAAGGTCACCGTGCAAGCAATTTTCAGAATTTGCATCTGTGGCAAAGGTAACAGTGTGGTTCTCGCGGAGAAATTGGTAATTGTGTAAGTTAGTAATTGAACGTCAAAACCTGGGTCAGAACGCTTCTCATTTGTTTTCATATCCTTGGAAAACCTCATGGAAATCAAAACAGTTGGTGTGGTGGGCGCGGGGACCATGGGTAATGGCATCGCCCATGTGTTTGCTAAATATGGCTTTCAGGTGGTGCTGGTGGAAGCAAACCAGACTGCGCTCGATCGCGGAACGCAGGCCATCAGTAAGAACCTGGAGCGGGAAGTATCCAAGAACAAGATAAGCCCGCAGGACCGCGATGCAGCGGTCAAGCGCATTCAAGGAGCGCTTGACCGCAAAGCAGTCGCCGCATGCGACTTTGTAGTGGAAGCAGTTTTTGAACGCTACGAGGTGAAGCAGGAGATCTTTCGTGAACTGGACCGGATTTGCCGGCCGGAAGTAATTCTGGCCTCGAATACCTCTGCTATCTCTATCACCAAAATTGCTGCTAATACCAGACGCCCCGAACAAGTAATTGGAATGCACTTCTTCAATCCTGTGCCGTTGATGAAACTAGTCGAAGTAGTTCGTGGGCTGGCGACCTCCAATGGAACCTATGCGACTACCAAATCGCTGGCGGAAAAACTGGAGAAGACTCCGATAGAAGTAAATGACGTTCCTGGATTTGTCTCGAACCGGGTCTTGATGCCATTGATTAACGAAGCTATCTATGCGGTCATGGAAGGAGTGGCTTCGGCAGAAGCTGTGGATGAAGTGTTCAAACTGGGCATGGCGCATCCATTGGGGCCGCTGGCGCTCGCCGATTTTATCGGGCTGGATGTCTGCCTGGACATCATGCGGGTCCTTCACAGTGGATTAGGAGATCCTAAATATCGACCTTGTCCATTGTTAATCAAGATGGTGGATGCAGGATGGTATGGAAGAAAACGTGGCAAAGGCTTCTATAAGTACTAAAATGAAGTTAGGGATCCATGAGTAACGGCCACGCAGGAAATGCAGATATCCTATGGCATGCCAGGACCGCTCGCTGTCCATTCTAAGAGACTCTTCCAATTGCTATAGTTCTTCCAGGAAATCTTCTTCCGGCAGACCCGGAAGACGGTCCAGAGCCAAGGCTGACCACAAAAGCGAATCTTTTCCGGACTACAAAGTGGGGTCTGAAACTATCCTATTTGTTGAAGACTTGGAGTCCCTTCGTACCTTGATTGCTGATTCGCTGGAGCAGCTTGGCTACCGCGTCCTCACTGCCGGCAGTGGGGAGGAGGCCCTCAGCGTCTCGGCCGCCTATAAACATAAAATTCATCTTTTGCTGACGGACGTGATGATGCCCCAGATGAAGGGCCCGGAGCTGGCGCTGAAGATTTTGGCGGACCGTCCGCTAATCAAGGTGATCTATGTTTCCGGATATGCCGCGGGCATCATAGCCCCTCACGGCGTGCTCGAACCCGGAACCGTTCTTGTGTACAAGCCATTCTCCATCAAGATCCTTGCGGCGAAATTGAGAGAGGTTCTGGACGGATGAGGAAAGCCATCAATTTCAGATTGGTGCTTGCAGCGATGCACT
>DATDGH010000019.1:0-2974 GCA_036522215.1 Candidatus Angelobacter sp.
AATACAAAGAAGGAAGAAGGAGAAGGACAAATGAAAAATGTAACTTTCAGGAGGTCTGCTGCGCAAAGCTATGGTTCTTGTGGTCGCTACTGTGCAGTTTACGTATCTGTGATGATCTTGGCTCTTCTGGTTCCCCATGGCGTTTGTTCGCAAGAAACGAACAGGCCCGCTGCAGAGCCGGACGGTCATGCTCAATTTGAGCCGGCCTCAGTCGCTGTCGCCGCCGGCAGCAATTGCGTCCTGCACCCCGAAGGGAACCAGGACCCGAAGGAGTCTATCCACGTTAATGCCGATGCGGATGGCGTGGCCCGCTTTCTCGCAGTGCGCCCAAAGCTGCCGAATAGCGTCGAGCGCTTGGCGCTCGAATGCACCGAAGCCAATAAACGGACCAGGACCTATTCCGTCGATCTTCGCTCGGAGGCGACCTTCACATCCCGCCCGTTTGACGCAACGCGCACGACTTTGGCGGTTCGGCCGGCCCTCAGCGGTGACCCGCTTCGCTCCACGCCGGAAGAACTGGTAAAGGCAGGCTACGGACTGCGCCCCGATCCCACAGAGAATCCGGACGCGTACCAAAGGTGGCTGGCTGCAGCCACCGTGCCGGTACATAAGCTCCGTACTGACCGAACTTTGGTGCCGTTCCCCATCTCGCGCCAGCGTTACCTCAAACCATCCGAGCAGGCCCCCGTGTTGAACGCGAAGGTCTACAAGACCCCATCGTCCGGCTGGACCGGGGCTATCCTTCAAGGTTCCTACCAAAAGAAGGCGACGTCGGCTCAGACAATCAGTTACGTGTTCAATGAAGCCAACGTCGTTGTCCCAAAGGTAACTCCCGGCCCCACTACTGCGATGACGATATGGAACGGGCTCGACAATGTCTTCCAGGCCATCATCGATGTAACTTCGACAAAGACAGCCGCCTACTTTGGGATTCACCGCCAAAGTTTTGACCCTCACAACGAGGGAACCGACACCGCGGGAACAAGATTCACTCCCGCGCCCGGCGACCTCATCTTCATCGAGGAGTGGTATTGCAACGCCAAGGGAGGCGTGGATCTGAACGGTGGCTACGAGTGCTCGTTCATGCTTGACCTCACCCAAGCCACAGTATGGGAGTGCGATCAGGCCGAAAGCTCAGATTGCCCTTCCTACACGCTCGATGCCAGCGACCTGGGGAACGGCAAGCTTGGCTTCCAGGCGGAATTCATCATCGAAGATGACACCAACCAGGTTGACAAAGATTCTGAAGAGTGGCCCATTTTCTCGCCCGTGACGATGGTTGGCACCGCCAATGTGATCAAGGGCGACGGTATCAAGGGAAGCGCCAAATCCGTGGCGACAAACACCGACCCCACGGTCCTGCTGTTGACCGACAACAATAAGAGTAACCGGCATCTCCGCATCACCCTGCCGGCCGGGGCAGTCAAGTGGGATGAGACAAAGTGCGGAGCCAAAGACGAATGGGATGCCAATAACGGAAGTTGCAGCAAGTAGCAGGATGATCGGGGCTCAACCGGCGGGGCCGGAGACCCGCTGCTCTTGCCTGAACTCACTGTTAACCCGCTCATTATAGCTGTTCCACAGAAGCTGTATCTCGCAGTGAGAATGCTAATCGTAGAGGCGGTGCACTGCACCGTCTCCGGCGCGAAGCGCCGCAGGCTACACCAACTCTGGATTTGCTTTAGTAAGAAGTAAAGACAAAGAAGGAAGAAGGAGAAGGACAAATGAAAAATGTAATTACATTCACCACAAGGAGAGTTAAAACCATGCGAGGGAACCTGTTGAAGAAACTTTGTGCTGCAACTCTTTTGTTGAGCCTTTTCACCATGACGCCGGCCATCTCGAAAGCTGCGCCTGCGCCCACGCCTGCCGCTGCTGCCGCCACCGCGCCTCAAAGAGAAGATGAGGGTAAGGGTAGGGGCAGAGAGCGCCATCCTCACATCCGCGCTGCCATCCGCGAGTTGCAGGCAGCCAAACACGAGCTTCAGACCGCCGATCATGATTTCGGTGGCCATCGCGATGAAGCAGTGGAAGCTTGCGACAAGGCCCTCCACCAGCTTCAGCAGGCTCTGCAATTCGACAAGAAGTAGAAACCCAACCAAAGCGCGGGTGGCGACAATCGCCACCCGCATTTTTTAGGACTCAACATGACTGGGCAATTGGGTCCCCGAGCAAAAGACAAGTAACAGCCCCAGTTCGAGTCTCTGGACAGGACTCAACTTTGGTGAGGCCGCGCTAGTTGTATTATAAAATAACATATAAACCTAATAAAATAATAGTTGACAACATAACCTAAGCTATGATTTACTAAGAATGAGCCCTAAGGGGCTGCTGTTGCAGTTTTGATCTTTGAAAACTGAATAAACGGTGAGGTCGCCGCGCGTTACTCGGATCGCGGGCAAGACGACCGAAGTGTGATCGGCGGTCACTGGATGCATCGCGGGCGCGTGGGAGAGGTGTGGATTGGTGAAGCGAAAATCGAAAACGATTGCGCCCATCGTGCATGCAACCTGGATTCAGCGGACAAACCGGAAAGTAGCGCTACCAAAACCCCTCCCGCTACCTCTGCCGCTACCAGGTTTTCGTTGATGACAAAGGAGTTAGAGGCATGGTAGCGGCAGTAGCGGCAAAAAGGGCCTTTTCTGGTTTTTTGTGTGATCTGCATCATTCGAATCAATCAAAGATCGGCGAAAAGCCAAAAGGCCTGCCGTTTTTAGGACTTCGAGGCGCGCGGGCTGCTCCAGGATACGTTGGTGGTTTGGGGCGGCGAGTTTGGCCGCACGCCGTTCAACGAACGCGGATTAGGCCGGGACCACAATCCCTGGGGCTTCACCACCTGGATGGCGGGCGGCGGCGTGAAAGGCGGCCAGACCATCGGTTTAACCGACGAACTCGGCATGTACGCGGTGGAACGACGGTCTCACGTCAACGATATTCACGCGACCATGCTCTGGGCGTTGGGCCTGGACCACTT
>DATDGH010000020.1:0-3281 GCA_036522215.1 Candidatus Angelobacter sp.
AACGATAGCGGGCAATGATCTTGTGCCGCCCGGTAAAAAATCGCGCGATCTTAACTGCATTCTCGACCGCTTCTGAGCCGGCATTGGTAAAGAAAAAAGTGTCAATATCGCCGGGAGTAATCTGAGCCAGTTTTTCGCCCAGCCGCGCTCTCGGCTCGGTTGCCATAAAAGGGCTGGCGTATGGCAGCACCGATAGCTGCCGGGTAATTGCCTCAATTACCCTCTCATCTCCGTGCCCGATGTTCACGCTCATCAGTTGGCTATTGAAATCGATGAAGCGCTTGCCTTCAGGAGTCCAAAAATATATCCCTTTCGCCCGGGCCACCGGCAGAGGGTCAATCTTCTGTTGCGCTGACCATTCAAACAGGGTGTGCTTTTTGGTGAGGGCCACGATTTCATTGCCGTTCATCACCCCTTGCCCGTTCTCAGCTATTTTTGCGTTGACCGTCATTGAATCTCCAAGTTCAAACCCATAAGTATAGATATTTTATCTCGTGAAGTATCCGGCTCTCTTCACTTTAAAAAGCAGTCACCCGGCGGTACACCTCACAAAGGTAACTTTACTCCGCCCACAAAGGTGCCACAATTTCAGTGAAACCCAGGTAGTTCCCTCGAAGGAAGGCTGTAATGGGAACCGCGCAAGTGCAATATCCGGAGAAAAGGAAGCATCCCCGCTACACCTGTGACTTAGGCGTTGAAGTCCGGGTAGCAGGTGGGAAATCAGGCTATTGGGGTACCATTGCCGACATCTGCCTGGGCGGCTGTTATGTCAGCAGCTTTTCACCTTTGCCCCTGGGAACACCCGTTGTTCTCGTCATCAGGACCAAGAACCTGGAGGTGATGATGCACGGGACAACCGTTACCTTTCATCCCGGAGTAGGCATGGGAATCCAGTTTGCCGGATCGCTGAGCCCGGATGAAGACCGGCACCTCAAAGATCTTATTGGCGACCTGGCTCAGCCCGTCTAGAAGCAAGAGCCTCAAACTCATACCGATTTCACTTGTGATGGCTGTGCCCGCCATCGTGGTGGTGCTCGTGCCCACCGCTATGATGGCTACCGCTGTGGTGCTCGTGGCCGCCACCATGATGCTCGCGGCCTCCACCGCCTCCGCGTCCGTAACCCCCTCCATAGCCATGACCGTACCCAGCACGATAACCGCGGTGATAGTAGCAGTTATTGGAGCTATCGTAGGTGTTGTAGTAGCTGGTGTAATAGGGATTGGTTGCCGCACGGTAGCGGGCGCATCCTACCGTGCCGGCCAGAAGCCCAAGCAGACTTACTAACAGAACAGTTCTCACAGGTCCTCCTACGGACCCTTCAGGACGTTGTTGAGAATGTACTCCTCTGGGGAATGAGAAACAAATCAAGTTTGAAGAAATATGATCAAGATTTGTTTTTTAAATGAAGATATATAGTTTAGATTCAAACACTTATAAAGGGCCCTGCCATTCGAGCCCACGGCAGACTGGCAAATTGGCAGCTGTCTTGTGAAAAATAATGATGAGGAAGAATCACGAGCCAGTATCCCGATGCACCGTGCTCGGGGAGAACGCTGGTAGACAGATGGCTATGTACTCAGTGTCACCATCAGGAGATGAATACTGGATCCATTCTCCCGGATGCGCGATGATCGCCTGACCGGCAGCCACCTCGAGGGTGCCTTCCTTGTGGCGCACCAATAGGCGTCCGCGGAGCACGAGCGTGTACTCTTCAAATTCCGGAGTCTGCCCAGGTTCTTCCCATCCCGCGGGGCTGCGCATGTGGGCCACACTGATGCGCCCTTCCCCGTTATTCAAACGGCCCACATACTCGTCAATGATCTTGGGCAGGTTGCCGGCAGCCTGCACGCGCGTGGGACGTTCGATGAGTGTCGGCAAGAACTTACTCCTTGAAGCTCGTGTTGAGTACGCTCGACTTTGAGAGTCTAGTGTGGCGGATGCCCTCCCGGCATGTTGGGAATATTCATCTTTTGATATCCAGAGGGAGCCTGGAAGAGAGAAGCATCTGGCCTGCCCTCTTTTATATTGCTGAAATCGAACGAACCGCCATCCGACGACACGCCCTTGATGGGAAAGTGGAGTTTTTGATCAATCCATCCCGTCATAGTTTTTCCGTCCTTGGAAGTGCCTGTGTACTTATCACAAAGCCGCCCGTTGGCCATCTCCGTCCCGAGCGACTTGCAAGAGGTGGCTTCGTGCTGCGTTGCCCACGCGCAGGGGTTTTTGGGATCGAAATCGCGCGGAAGCCCTGGCTGTTGTCGGACGAATGGACTGGGTTGATTGGAATGCGTCTCCATGTACATGTGACGGTCATGCATTACGATGTAACTCGTTTGTGTGCTGCCATCAGTGATCACGCTTAGATTCTGGCCATTGGCGGTCATATCCATGCGGAAGTTGGGTGGCGAAAAGTAATACTTGCCGTTCGCTTTCGTTCCATTGCCGGATGTGGACGAAAAGTCGGCAGAAAACGATTGCGGCGCAAAAACTTGGGCGGGGCAGATAGACGAAACTGCCAGCACCAGCAGAATACAAAGTGCTAACTTGACGCTCAGGGTGTGCTTCATCGATTCAGCTCCTCCTCCTTCGATCAGACCCTATACCATCAGAAGCTCGGGTTTTGCGCAACACTTCTTTTCTCGCTGCTAAAACCAAGAGACTCTTGTACCTGCGATACTAACCCCGGGCGCCTCATTTTGTTTTGCCAGCAACCTGCAATTACCATTACAGACTCTGCAATTGGAGATTTAGAGAAATGAAATACTCTTTTTTTGCAATTCTGCTGTTAGCTGTTGTCGCCCCCGGCCAGAACATCATTCAGGAACGCCTGCGCGTTGATGCTACTGATGCGCCGCGCAATATCCTGCATTCCACGGTTAATGTGCCTGTCGCTTCCGGCGATGTCACCCTGGTCTATCCCAAGTGGATTCCGGGAAACCACCGTCCTACCGGCCCTATCCAGAACCTGGCCGGCTTGCACATCAAGGGAGGTGGAAAAGAACTGGATTGGCAGCGCGACCTGGTGGATATGTACGCTTTTCACGTCCCCGTGCCGGCGGGTGTGAATGAATTGGAGGTCTCCTTTGACACCATCACCTACAACGGCAAGAGTTCGGCGGCTTCCTCCAAGGTGCTTGATCTGAATTGGAACCAAGTGGTGCTCTATCCGCAAGGCGTGAGCTCAGATGCAGTTCAGGTCACCGCTTCCATTCGCCTCCCGCAAGGCTGGAAATTTGGCGCCGCGCTTACACCCACCCAGCAGTCGGACAGCTCAGCCGAC
>DATDGH010000021.1:0-8320 GCA_036522215.1 Candidatus Angelobacter sp.
GTTTCCGAGATCAGCAGCGACGGTGGACAGAAAGGCAAACCGCCATCCTGGTACACATTGCATTTTCTCCGAAACTGCTTGCACGTAGTTCACCAACTGCCGGTGCTCAATTCCCACTGCCTTTGGTTTTCCGGTTGAACCTGAGGTGTAAATTGCATAGGCCAGGTTTTCCGCAGTGCTACCGGGAGCAGGATTTTCTGTGCTTTGCTCGCCGATGGCAGACCAATCTGTATCCAGACAGACCACCTGAATCCATTGCGCTGGCAGCCGATTCTGAAGGTGGTCAACGGTTATAAGCACTGAAATCCTGGAATCTTCGAGCAGCACGCCCAGCCGCTCTGCCGGATTGGAAGGATCAATTGGGACATAGGCTCCACCGGCTTTCCAGATACCGAGCAACGCAACGACCATGTCCAAACTGCGCTCCAGGAACATTCCTACCAGCACCTCCGGCCCCACTCCCATGTCGTGGAGATGATGCGCTAGTTGATTGGCCCTGGCATTAAGTTCGACATAACTCAACTGCGTTCCTTCGTAGACCAGCGCTGTATCCTGCGGGTGCTTTGTCACCTGTTCTTCGAACAACTCATGCATGCAGACGCTGTTTGCAACTTGCAGCAGCGTGTTGTTCGAATCCCGTAGAAGCTGCCGCTGCTCCAGCTCAGGCAATACGTCAATGCTTCTTGCCGGAATAGCCGGATCGGCTTCCAGCGCCTGGATGATTCCTTCTATCGCGGTGCGCATGAAGTCACACAATCGCGCAGGGTCAATAGTGGCGACTGTCTGCGCCATCAGGTGGAAGGCATCACCCCAATCTTCCACGGCGAGCATGAATGGATAGTTGGTGCGGAGTTCGACGCCTACACCCTGGATGCCTTCCCATGCGCGGAGTCCTTCTTCTGTTTTTGGGTCGGCTGAGCCTGGAGTGTGGCTGCAATTCAACAATGCCGAAAACAACGGTGTTGGAGCGGCCACTGCACTGCATCGCTGGGCCAACGCAAGAGAAGCGTGCTCGTGGTGGAGGAGATCAGCCATCAAACTATGCGTGTAACGCACGCTCTCCTCAATTCCCTTGTCGCCGATCTTGATCCGCATGGGCAGGGTGTTCATGAATAATCCCATTACACGATCCGCGCCTGTTCCGCCCTGCATCCGTCCGAACAATACCGTCCCGAACACCACGTCATCACGGCCTGAAACCCGCGTTAGAACCAGGGCCCACGCCATGTGCCACAAGCTAGCGGCACTCACTCCCAACCTGCGCGCGCGCTCCCGAATCCTTTGCTCCAGTGTGTTCTCAATGGCTATGCGCACCTGCTTGATCCCAGTCCCGTCTCCCTGGGTATCCAGAAGGCCGAAGGGAGTCGTCGGCTCTTGCACATCTCCCAGCATTTGCCGGAAGAACACCTCGTGTTCCTCCTGGCTGACTCCCAGCCGTGTGTGCGCCACAAAATTGCGGAAGGGGAGTGGGGCGGGCAACTGGTCTGCCCGTCCCAGCAGATGCATCTGAATCTCTTCTTGAATCAATTCCACAGTGGTGTGATCGCCACCCAGATGATGCAGTAACTGAATAAGGTGCCAACAGTGTGTAAGTTTGTCCTCGGCGATGAAGATCCGCAGCAACGTCTGACTTACGTCAATCCGATAGCGGCGCGGACTGAAAAGTTCCTGCAACTGTTTCCCCACATCCTCGTGCTCGGGATCCAGTTCTACTTCGTCGACCAGCACCGGCGCTTTGCGCCTTACTACCTGTACCGGCTCCGGCAAACCTTCCCACATCATGGTTGTGCGTAATATATCGTGCCGATCAACCACCGCTTGCAGGGCCGCCATATAGGATTGCAACCGCTTGCGGTTGTCAAAGCTGAACAAGCAGCCCATCAGGTAAGGATCGCCTTCTCCTCCCATCAGATGGTGAAAGAGAATGCCTTCCTGCATCGGCGCCAGTGGGTAGATGTCCTGAACATTGGCTGCACCACCGGGCACGCTGCTGACGATCTTGTTGATCTCCACCTGCGTCAGATGCACAAGTGGCAACATTTCCGGCGTGATGGTGATATCAGGACGCACCCACGTCTTGCCGTCCGCCACCAGATCAAGCAAGGCTGCCTTATGAGCCCGCAATTCACCGGCAAGTGCTGGGCTCAAAGCTTTGCGGTCGCCCAGAAGGACCAGCTCGTCACCGCTTCTTCGAAGCTCTATCGCTTTTTCGCTGATCTCTATCAGCAATTCATCGATTGTCATATGCGTAATTCGATTATTTCTGAAGGATTCTCACTGAAGGACGGAATCAGATTCGCTGGTACTTCAACAATCTCAGGCCGGTCAACCACGGCTGCGGCCACTTCAGCCAGAGTCGGCGTGGCGAAGAGCGCACGCACATCCAGTTGCAAACCTTTGCGCCGAGCGCGTTCCATCAACTTAACAGCGAGCAATGAGTGCCCGCCAAGTTCGAAGAAATTATCGTTTCTCCCTACGCGCTCCAGATTCAGTACATCACTCCAGATGGCAGCCAGGGTAATTTCAATGTCTCCTTGTGGAGGCTCGTAGACTCGCGCAGCGAATCCAAAGCCTTCCGGATCGGGAAGCATTTTGCGATTCAGTTTCCCACTCGCGGTCAACGGCAGCGACTCCAGCCGCACGTAAGCCACCGGAACCATATATTCCGGCAGGATTGCTGCTATGTGTTTTCGCAAATGCTGCTGACTTATAGCCGCTTGTTCCAGATCTATCTGCGTGGTGTAGTAGGCAATCAGGCGCTTCTCACCGGGGACACTTTCGTACGCCATCACAACTGCTTCCCGCACGCCTGGGTATTCCATGAGGCGCGCTTCGATTTCTCCCAGTTCGATACGGAAGCCCCGAATCTTTACCTGGAAGTCGTTGCGTCCCAGAAACTCAATGGCTCCATCAGCCAGCCACCGGCACAGATCACCGCTCCTGTATAGGCGCGCATCGGCTTCATTGGTGAACGGATCTTTGAGGAAACGTTCCGCCGTCAGATCAGGCCGATTCATGTAACCCCGCGCTACCTGCACGCCTCCGATGTACAACTCACCGGCCACTCCCACCGGCACTGGCCGCAGATGAGCATCCAGGATGTACAACCGGGTATTGGCAATGGGACGACCAATAGGAACAATGATTTGCTTGAGATCAGTCGAAGGCAAACAAGTCCATGTACTAACATCTACCGTAGTTTCGGTAGGACCGTACAGGTTGTAGAGCGTCGCATGAGGTAACCGCTCCTGGAACCGTCGCGCCAGTACGGCCGGTAAGGCCTCTCCACTACAAACGACAGTCCCCAAACTTGAACATGCGGTCACATTGGGATGCTCAACAAACACCTGCAACATTGAGGGAACAAAATGGGCCACCGTGATTTTGCAACGCTGTATGACTTCGGCAAGATACGCAGGGTCTTTATGACCGTCCGGCCGGGCGATCACGAGCCGGGCTCCGGCTAGCAGCGGCCAGAACAATTCCCACACCGACACATCAAAAGTGATAGGGGTCTTCTGCAACACTGCATCATGTTGGTCTATTTCATAGGCCCGTTGCATCCACACGAGCCGATTGACAACGCCGCGATGCTCGACCATCACGCCTTTGGGAGTACCGGTTGAACCTGAGGTATAGATGACATAGACAAGGTTCCCAGAAGACAGCCCGAAACTGCCATCATCCGGGTCGGTCTCCGGTTGGTCTTTCCAGTGGTCGGCGGCATTCAGATTGATGATTGGCGGGCAATTCTTGAGTCCAGCGAATAATCCCGTTAGGTGGCCTTGCGTCAACAGCACCGTTGCGGCACTGTTTTGCAGCATGTAGCTGAGACGATCAACAGGATATCCAGGATCCATTGGGAGATAGGCCCCGCCAGCCTTCAACACTCCCAACAAACCCACCATCATTTCAAAGCTGCGGTCAACACAGATTGCCACTCGCGTATCAGGCTTGACTCCAATGCTGCGCAGATAATGTGCCACCCGGTTGGCCCGCGCGTTCAGCTCAGAGTAACTAAGATCGGCATCTTCATAAACCAGCGCCACCGCCTCCGGCGTCCTGCGCACCTGTTCTTCAAACAAATCATGCACGCACGCATGATCTGGGAATTCCCTGCGCGTATCGTTCCATTCCTGCAGAACCTGGCGACGTTCACGCAGTGGCAGCACATCCAGCGTGCCAACAGCCGCGGCCGGATCGGTCTCAAGCGCTTGCACCAGAGCTTCCAGTGCGGTACGCATAAATTCGCAGATACGCATGGGATCAACTGTGGCCGGAGTCTGCGCTGTGAGCCCAAAGCCTTCTCCCATGTCGTCGATGGAGAGCGTGACCGCATAATTAGTGCGCTCCTCTTCGTGCAATATCTCTATGCCTTCATACGCACGGCGTACCTCTTCTGAGGGAGCGACGGCGTCATTCACGCTATGGCGGTAGTTCAACAGGGCTGAGAACAATGGCGTGGGAGCACGCACTGCGCTGCACCGCTGCGCCAGCGCGAGCGAAGCGTGCTCGTGGCGCAGCAGCTCTGCCAGTAACCGATGCGTGCGCCGCACACTTGCCTCTACCCCCTCATTCCCGATCTGAATCCGCACCGGCAGAGTGTTTATAAACAATCCCATGACCCGATCTGCGCCCGCTCCGCTCTGCATCCGCCCCAGTAATACCGTTCCAAAAACTACGTCCTCACGATCGGAAACCCGGGCCAGCACTTGCGCCCACGCCAGATGGCACAGACTGGCTGAGCTCACTCCCAGCGCCCGAGCACGTTCCCGAATCCGTTGGGCTAGCCCGCTATCGAGCACCATCTGCTCTTGCTGAATCCCTGTTCCGTCGCTCTGCGCATCCAACAGTCCCAAGGGCGCAGTAGGCTCTTCAACATCTCCCAGCAATTGCCGGAAGAAGGCTTCGTGTTCCTCGCGGCTGATTCCCAGCCGTGCCTGCGCTACCAGGTTGCGGAAGGGCAGAGGAGTCGGCAATTGATCAGCTCGTCCCAGCAGATGCTCCTGGATCTCTTCCTGCATCAATTCCAAAGTTGTGTGGTCGCCTGCCAGTTGATGCTGCAACTGCATCATCTGCCAGCAATGCTTCTCTCTGTCCTCGGCAATGAAGACCTTCAGCAAGGTCTGGCTTACATCCATGCGATGATGACGCGGATTGAGACGCTCATATAACTGTTGCCCCGCCTCACCCACCGCTGGATCGAGATCGATTTCTTCGATCAGCAAAGGTGTTTTGCGCCTGACTACCTGCACCGGCTCCGGCAAGCCTTCCCACATCACGGTTGTGCGCAATATGTCGTGCCGGTCGACTACCGCTTGCAAATGTTCAAGGTAGCTATCCAGCTTTGGCCGTGTCAGGAAGATGAGCCGTTGAGCTCCCACATAAGGATCGCCTTCTCCTCTCATCAAATGGTGAAAGAGAATACCCTCCTGCAATGGCGCCAGCGGATAAATCTCCTGCACATTCCTGGCTCCGCCGGGCACACCTTGAATGATTCGCCCAATCTCTTCTGCTGACAGCTTCACCAGCGGCAGCATGTCCGGCGTGATCGCATCGCAGTCCGCCGGGATGCGGTTCTCCGGGACCTCGATGCGGTAGGCATCAGGGCTGGCTGCCGCCGCCAAACCCGCTACTGTGGGAGCGGCAAACAACGCCCGCACATCTATTTGGAGGCCCTTCCGCCGCATGCGCTCAATCACGGTCACCGCCTGCAGCGAATGTCCCCCCAATTCAAAGAAATTATCGCGGCGGCCTACCCGTTCCAGTTTGAGCACCTCGGCCCAGATACTCGCCACTGCTTTTTCGATCTCATCGTGCGGTTCCTCGTATCCTCGCGCCACGTATGCATCGCCTTTGGGCGCCGGCAACGCCTTGCGGTCCAGCTTTCCGTTAGCAGTCAGAGGCAGCACAGACAGAACCACGACAGCACTTGGCACCATGTACTCCGGAAGGTGATCCTTCACATAATTCCGGAGTTCGTTGGCGATTATCTGCGAATGCAGAGAGACATAAGCGACAAGGCTGGGCGACCCGGAGGGATCTGGTCGCATTAGCACTGCGCTCTGGCGTACCTTGGGATGCTGGAGCAGTACCGATTCAATTTCTCCCAATTCGACGCGGTTGCCACGGATTTTAACCTGATGATCTAACCGTCCCAGATACTCCAACTCCCCGATTTCGTTCCATCGTACGCGGTCGCCGGTGCGATACAGCCTGGCGCCCACTCTCCTGTCAAACGGGTTGGGCACAAACCTCTCGGCTGTCAATTCCGGCCGGTTCAGGTACCCACGCGCCACTTGCTCTCCGCCAATATATAGTTCACCCGCTGCACCAATTGGAGCCAATTGTCCCCAGTCGTCCATGATGTACACCTGGTTGCAACCGAAAGGTTTTCCTATCGAGACGATTTCTTTTTCTTCCTTATCGCCTAGGGCATGCACGCTTGACCAGATCGTCGTCTCCGTAGGCCCGTACATGTTGAAAATCTCGGCTTTTGTCGTCCTTTTCAGCTCAGCGATCAGTGAGGTTGGGAGTGGCTCTCCTCCTAGCAATAGTTTTTTGGCTCGGGCCAGAATAGGTCGGCTATTGTCATCCGCCAGCAACAATTTGACCAGGGATGGTGTGCATTGCAGATGGGTAATATCTGCGGATTCCCGCCTGGAAAGCCGTCGAATGCTGGCGTGGCAATCTACGTCCTTCTGACCCGCCTGCAGCAGCGTGCGCGTATCGCCTATTACGACCTGGAATCCCCGGGTCAAGGTCCAGAGAATCTCCAAAATCGAAATATCAAACGTCACGTTGGTCACCGCTAGCCATCGTCCAGCGTTGCCGTTCGCTCCAAGAGTGTCCCCAATGTCTGCCAGGAAATGGTTCAGATTCACATGTCCTACACATACGCCTTTGGGATTGCCTGTTGAGCCTGAGGTGTAGATCACATAAGCAAGATGTTCCTGAGTCCGCCCGGTTGCAAAGCACTCCGGATTGCTTGCCGGCTGATCGTGCCACGCAACTCCATCCGTGAGATCAAGTACTGGCAGCGCATTCCCCACTCCGCTGAACAACCCGAACAGGTGCTTTTGCGTGAGCACGACCTGTGGCGCGCTATCGTTCAGCATGTAGCTAAACCGTGCTGCCGGATAAGTTGGATCCAGTGGCAGATACGCTCCACCAGCCTTTAATACCGCCAGCACAGCGATAAGCATCTCCAGCCCTCGATCCGTGCAGATAGCCACAAGCGATTCGGGCCTCACCCCTAATCCCCTCAGATAGTGCGCCAGCCGGTTCGCCTGAAAATTCAGCTCTGCATAACTTAATTCGCGGTCCTCGTGGAGCAGCGCCACCGCCTGTGGACTCCTGAGCGCCTGCGCCTCAAACAATTCATGGACGCAATCCCCAGCCGGAGATGCCGTCCGCGTGTCGTTCCTCGGGCTTATCTGGTTCCACTCCACCAGCAGTTGCCGTCGTTCGTTTTCCGTAAGTGTAGACAACTGCCACAGAGGCGTCTCTGGATTGTTTACCATCCGTTCCATGAGTGTGCGGTAATTTTCTGCCATCCGCGTTATCAGGGACTTATCAAACAGATCCTTGTTGTATTCGATTCCGACTTCCAGGCATTCCGTTTGTTGGACCAACAAAGTCAATTCGAACTTAATGTTCGGGTTCTCCGTCCCTTTTTGCGTTAGAACTAAACCGCGGAGTTCCGAGCGAACTTCAGAATTATTCTCCAGGACAAACATTGCCTGGACGAGCGGTGTCCGCCCCAATCGTCTCTCAGGGTTCAACTTCTCTACCAGAGTTTCAAATGGCAATTCCTGGTGGGCATATGCAGCCAACGTTATCTCGCGTACGCGCCTTATCAATTCCTGAGAGGAAGGCGCTCCACTGACGTCGGTCCGCAAAACGAGAGTATTGGCAAAGAACCCAATGAGTGACTCCAATTCTTTTCGATTCCGGTTCGCAATGATTGTCCCGACGGCAATGTCTTCATGTCCCGAATATCGGCTCAGCAACCACTGAAAACCTGCCAGCAGCAGCATGAAAAGCGTGACTCCCTCGCGCCGGCCATACTCTGAAAGTTTTGTACTCTGATCTTTATTAAAGGAAAACCAGACTATCTCTCCCTGTTGGCCAGGACCCTCGGGAGATACAGGACGCGTGGGCAAATCCAATATGGGAAGATTAGCGAGTTGCCTGCGCCAGTACTCCAACTGCTGCTGAAACTCTTCCCCTTGCAACCACCCCTGCTGCCATACCGCAAAGTCCGCATACTGGATCTCCAACTCCGGCAACGGTGATTCCCGCCCTTCCCGGTACGCTC
>DATDGH010000022.1:0-2363 GCA_036522215.1 Candidatus Angelobacter sp.
AGGTGGCGCCGGTCTGGCCACCGATGGAAAAGTTGAACATCGAGGGCAAGGTCATCCTTCAAGTGTGGCTATCGCTTGAAGGTAAGGTCGAATCGATCAAAGTCGTGAGCGGCCATCCCATGTTGTTTCAGGCAGCGATCGATGCTGTGAAGCAATGGGAATACAGGCCTTTCCTGCTGAATGGTCAGCCGGTCAGGGTGGAGACAACGGTAGAGGTCCCATTCTCGCTGCTGACGCCAGAACAGCGGGCAAAGTTTGAAGCCGCAGCCAAACGGTTCTACGATGAAGAAGAACGGTGCGGAGAGTTGATAGCCGAACGCAAGTATGCCGCTGCTGAAGTTTCCTGTGCCACACTGCCGGAACTCTCAGAGAAACTCGATCAGTCCCTCAGGTTGGAGCGCGTACGGGCATACCGGGACCTTGGCGCCGCTTACTTCATCGATTCCAAGTTTCAGGATGCACTCACGGCATTCCAGCGTGAGTTGGAACTGGCCAACGCTAGACTCGGACCAACCAACGTCGACACGGGGCATGCGTATGCTGACGTAGCCCATGGCCTGCAATCCACAAGTCATCACGACCAGGCAGCCACAAATTACGCGCAGGCCATAGGCATTCTTGAACAGGCTCGGAAGTCAGAGCTTTCAGATGTCGGCCTGCGGCCGATTCTACGGGACTACGCCCAACTGCTGCGGCAACTGGGCAGGATGGGCGAGGCGGCCGAAGTCGAGCAGAAACTTCACGCTCTTTCAGAAAAAGCAGAGCCCAGGAATCAATAACTTAGCTATCGCTTGGTCGGGATTTCCTGTCTATTTACGCTAAAATGGCATAGAATCTACTGCGGACAACCTGTCTCCCCAGTCTTTGGAGAGGCTTGCGCCCTGACAGGCTCTCGAATCATCTAATCTGGAATCAATGAATTATCTGCGTACTGTTCTGCGTTCGTTTTTTGTCTTGCAGCTTCTGCCTGCTCTGGAAGCCGCCCAGGAGGAGACCCTCATCGGCGGCCAGGCTGTGCTGGAAGGCGTAATGATGCGCTCACCTCACGCCTGGGGTATCGCCGTCCGCAAGACCACCGGTGACATTGCCACCCATTGTGAGCCGCTGGAACGGCCTTCGGAAAAGAGGCGTTGGCTGGCATGGCCTTTTGTGCGTGGACTGGTCACGCTGGGTCAGGCCATGAGCCTGGGCTTCCGGGCGCTGAAGTTTTCTGCCAATGTGCTGCTGGACGGCGTGGCACAAGAAGAAGCAGCAAAGAAGAGCAAAACGGCGACCGCAGGCGTGAGTTCGGCTGCCACGGCGCCACCTCAAGAGCAGAAGAAGGTTGAAAAACCGCCGGAACTGAGCGGCTGGGTGCTGGCGGCCAACATGGTGATCTCCATCGGCTTTTTCATTGTCATGTACAAGGTGATTCCTTTGATGGCGGCCACCCAACTCAACAAAACCTGGCACGCCATGGGAAACAACGTCATCTTCAGCCTGGTGGATGGCGTGATCCGGCTGGCCCTGTTCCTCCTTTTTATATGGGGAATCTCGCTGTTTGCCGATATCCGCCGTGTTTACGAGTATCACGGAGCGGAGCACAAGACAGTCTTTGCCTATGAAGCCAAGCGTGACATCCCCACCGTCGAATTCACTCAGCAGTTTTCCACCTACCATCCCCGCTGTGGCACCAGCTTCCTGATGACCGTGATGCTGATTTCCATCCTGGTCTACGCTGTTGTTCCGGTGACAGCTTCCGGCGGCCAACATCACATCTTCGACCGCCTGTTCTTGTACCGGCTTGGCATCCGCGTGCTGTTCCTGCCAGTGATTGCCTCTGTTTCTTACGAGATGATCCGGTTCTCCGCCCGTCATGGACGGTCACTGTTTGCCCTGCTCACCATGCCCGGCTTGTGGATGCAGCGCATCACCACCAAGCAGCCAAAGGACGATCAGGTGGAATGCGCCATCAAGGCCCTGGACGAAGCCATGACCCTGGAGAAAACCCGTGGTGGGGAATTGGTGATTGCGTAGATTTTTTTAGTTCATCTCGAAGCCAAGCGAGAGAACCCTACACGCTTCCAGTCGTTTTCAGGGCGTACGCCCCAAGGCAGCTTGGTAGAAATAGGGACCTCTCTCCCGCTTGGCGGGATCGAGGCAAGCTACAAAAGGCTTTCCAGCTACAATAGACCTGAGCACAATGTTTGAGCGTTTAAACCAAATCGAGGCCAAGTACGAAGAGTTGACCAAGGCCCTGGCATCGCCGGAGGTCATTGGCGACTCCGCGAAATACCAGAAGACTGCCAAGGCGCATAGCGAGATCGCCGAGATTGTCGAAAAATATCGCGAGTACAAGGACCTTCAGCGCGGGATTCAGGAAA
>DATDGH010000023.1:0-8400 GCA_036522215.1 Candidatus Angelobacter sp.
GCCAGCTTGCATTGCTGCTGGCAGTCCAGTTGAGCGTTCCTGTACCTGAGTTGCTCACCGCGACGTTTTGGGCAGGAGGATTAGCGCCACCTGTGACAGCCGCGAACGTTAGTGAATTCAAGTTGAGCGCCAGCGTAGTGGGAGTGGAATTGGCAAAAGAAATCGTCGTGCCGTTGGTGAAACCGGCAACATCAACCAGAGTGCCGTTATCGTTGTTGAAGAAGACGAAGCTTTCGGTCGTGACCGGAGCGCCGTTCATATCGCTTGAGCTTCCGCTGAAGTTCAACGTGATGGTGGCAGGCGTGATTGATCCGCCAGTCAGGTTGGAGTGGACCCTTGCATGCAAGTACGCGCCCATGTCTTCCATAAAGACCGGCTGTCCGCCCTTGGAGCTGACCCAGGAGGATACGTTCTTGATATGTTGCTGGCGCTCCTGCGTTGTACCATTTGCCATGCTGCCGCCGTCATGGTTGTAAATCTGGACCGGATCCATGCTGGACCAGAAACGCCATGTGTATGCTTCCCAGTTTTCCAGCGCAGTAGCTGCTGAGATCCCGTTCGCTGACTGTGGCCACCTCGCGTCGAAGCTCGGGTATTGCATTCCCTGGAGCTGAGTGGCAAAGCCAAAAAATGTTCTTGCCGTATGGCCGGCGCGGCTGCCAAGAGTGTAGTTGTCCGCCCAAAAGACGGACCATATCTCATTTGGATTGCAGTTCGTCGGCGGCTGCTCATACACGCGGAATGGATGCAGGCCCGGCAATCGTTGCGCTGGCGTCTTGCATGGTCCGTTGTAGTAGACGTTGGGCTGCTGAATCTCAGAAATGTAGCGAATACCCAACCCCCACATGTCATCGCCGATGTTGTTAGAAAAATCCCAGAAGTGGGGAATTATGTAAGTGCCGAAGGCCAGGAGATCCGATGTGCCGTTGAAGCTGCCCGTGGGGCCATTGCCCTGCTGAAACGACAGGAATGCATTGAAATTCGCCAGCCACTGGGAATCGGTCAGCGGTGTGGAAACCCCTGATCCACTCCAAAAGAAATCGCCGTCCGCGCCTCCCGTAACCGTGTGTGGTGTAAGCTTGAGGAACCCGCCGTTGACATAGTTAATCATCGTCTGCCGGGCCTGCGAGCCTGAGTCGAAATCTGACGTCTGCGTCTGAATGTTGGAATCGACTTTCCACGGTCCGCCAATGGTGATTTGCGTTCCGTTGATCAGTGTTTGTGTGGTTCCAGTCCCGGTCAGGCTGGTATTGAACATGTCTCCCACCCGGCCGGAAAAGCCGTCAGCCGGGTCATCCTGCTGAATGGCAAACAAGCGCGGATAGCCGCGGAACACAAACGGTTTTCTTGCTGCCCAGACAAGACTTCTCCAAAAGAGATCGTCAAGTCCCATGACGAACCCGAAGCGGTCGGCCCTCAAATAGTCATAGGTGCCGATGTTCACCACTTTGCCGGACCCGAAACTGGTCACCGTCCAGAAAGCGTCGCTCCCCATGGTTGCCAGCACCGTACCTCCGGGATGAGGTAAGCCGTGTGCATCAAGCAGCACTGTAGATGTGGCTGTCCCAATTACGCCGTTATCGTCCTGATGAAAGTTGTAAACCATGTTCCCGCTTGCGGAAGCGGGGTTGCCAATGGGCCATCTTAGCTGGAGCTGAGTGACGTAATGCGGAGTCGCGCCATCAGGCAGGTAAGTTGCCGGTATGGTAATGGAAGTCCCCGCAGTACCTGGCGCCGACGAAGTGCAGCCAAAAAAAGCCTGCATGTGTGCTTCCGTGCCGATGCCAGGATCGGAATCCAGGTTTACGAAACCCACACCGCCCTGCACCGCGGAGAGAATCGCCTGCTGCCACGCGGAGCTCAGGTTCAGCCCGCGATGCGCGGCTATGATCAACGGCACGCCCGTGAGGTCAGGCGGCGGAGTGTTGGAGACGTCAATCACCCGATAAGGGATTTGCAGGTTTTCAAAATAGCGTTCCGGGTAACGTTGATATTCCCCCGGTGATGCGGGATTGGTGTTGTAACCGGTGGTATTCGTGGAATTGATCAGTACATCTACGGTGAGGTCCCGCGTCTGTGCTGTAGCGATGCCCCCTCCCAGGCCCAGGCATATGCAAACACACCAAAAAATTGCCCGATTCGTCTTGCGCTTCAATTGCATATAGCTATCAGTCCTTTTTTTTCTTTTTGGATCCGCTCGGGTACGGATAGGATCCGCTGAAGTAGCGGTGGGAGGAGTCGGCACACTCCGTACCTTCATTCATGATCACTTGATGCAGGTGTGAACCCAGCAGCTCAATCGACCTTTCGATCAGGACCCTCGGAGTCACACGGGCCCGGACTACCAGCAAGGTAGTGTCGGTTAAAGAGCTCAATTCCATCGAATCTGAAATGGTGAGCACGGGCGGGGAATCCAGCACCACCCATTTGTGGTTCTCTTTGGCCCAGCGTAGAAAACTCCTCAGGCGGTGGCCCGTGAGAATGTCTACAGGGTTCTCCATCGCTTTGCGCGCCGTGGCTACGTAGAATTGCATCCGGTTTACCTGGCGAAGAACGGCGGATGGCTCCACCTCTCCTTGCAGCAAGGACTCAATGCCGGGACCATCAAACGCGTAGCCCAACAGTTTGTTGATGGATGGATTGCGCAAATCCATCTCCGCCAGCAAAGTCGGCATTCCTGCTTCCGCCAGGCACCAGGCCAGATTCGTTGCAGTCAGGGTTTTGCCGTCGCCCGGACCTGGACTGGTCACCAGCAAGGTTGCGCCGTCAGGATACCGCTCCACCAGCTTGCGCCGGATCACGCGATACTGCTCCGCGGCGAAGCTTCCGGGATCTGCGGAGAAAATCAAACGGCTGTCGCCTTTCTGCGCTCGCACGGTGAGAGGTGCAGGTTTGTCGTTTCCACTCCGTAATGGCTCGTGCAGCACAAATCTTTCATCGGCAACTGGGTTTTGGATTGCGCTCATAAAATGGGATGTACCTTCCAGAGAATCACTGCCACCGCCAAACATGAAACCAGAGACACAGCCACTGCCAGGATGCGAAGCCGTACCCGGTGCCGCCGGTCGCTTGCGATCTCAATTGTCGGAATTGAACCAAGCAAGGTCACCGAATCCGGCAGAAGACTTTTGAGCTCCCGCTCGGCTTTGATGCCGCCGCTGATGTTGTCCTGGACGATGACCACGGCTATAGCAAAAAAGAACGCTCCCGCCAGGGACGCGTACATCAGGCCCAGCCGATTCGGTTTGAACGGGCGCTCCGGCGCCTTTGCCGGATCCAGGATTGTGAACCGCTCTCCCTGTTGACGCCTTTCCAGGTCCGTCGCCATTTCCGCGGAATACGTTTTCTCCAGCAGCGAGCGGTATTGCTCCTTGGAAATGTCATAGTCGCGCGTCAGCGTGCTGAGCTCCTGTTCGCGCAACGGCACCGAATCCACTCTGCCCTGATAGACCGCAATCTGTGCCTGGATGTCGTGGTTCTCCCGCCCCAGCCGCTGCTCTTCCTTCTCGATCAGATCAATCCGTACTGCCGCGGTTGAGGAATTCTTCGTCGCCGGAGGATCAGGAGGCTGGCCCTTGAGCTGTTCCTGGATCTGCTGCTCGCGCACCTCGGTAGCTACCACGTCAGGATGCGAATCAGTGTATTTCTTCTTGAGGTCCCAGAGCTGCGATTTGACCTGACTCAGCTCCACTTCCAGGCGCTGCCGTTCCGTCATTTGCGCCGGTATTGTGGTCGTTGGCTCAGGTAGCCGCGCCAGGAGCTGCTTCTCCTGCTCCAGCCTGTTCAAAGCGTCCGAGTTGTTTTGCAGGGCCGCCTGCAAGCGACCAAGTGTCTGCAAATTGGCCGGCACCTGGTCCGGCATCTGCCCTATGTGCTGCATCTTGAATTCGCTCAACTTCTGTTCCTGGCTTTGCAGGTTCCGTTTTGCTTCTGCCAGCTGTGAAGCAATGAAGTCGGTAGTATCTGCCGCCAGGCGCGCCCGGTTCCTCAGGTTCCAGTCGATAAAGCTTGCCGCCAGTTGGTTGGCGACGGTTGCCGCCAGCGTGGCCGAACTCGACTCGTACGTGATGGTGAAGGAACCTAGTCCCTGCGAAGATCCTTGCTTCACTTGAAGCGTGATGTGCCTCCGCATGTTTTCGATCACGTCATCGCGTGAGTGGTTCTTCATCTCCGGGTAAAGGTTCAGTGTGTCTATGATCTGGCCGAGCCGTGAGGTGCTGAGCACCTGCTGCGTAATCGTGTTCAGCCGTTCCCCCGGATCAGAGGCCACCGTGGAGGTCACATAACGGTCCGGAATCTGCTGCGGATCAACCAGGATGGTCGTCGTGGTCCGATACTGATCGGGAAGAAAAGCGATGGCCACAATCGCTATCAACGTGACTACCAGCGTCACCACCCCGATGGTCCAGATTTTGCTTTGCAGCAACCCCGCGTATTCGCGGATTTGCTGCGGCAAATATGCTTCTTTGGCGTTATTCTTCACGGCCGCTCCTGGAATCGTTTGCCTCTAGTGACTGCGAATAGGGATACATTGCACTGCGCCGCGCGTCATGGTTCGCGGGCGACCAGCGGATGGTAAATAGCACGATGTTTCTGTGGACGGATTGTCCGGAGATGGACTGATCGTAGCGTCGATAAGTCGCCTCGAAATCGAAGCTCTTGGACAGCCGCTGGATAAATTGGATCTGGCCATAAAAGCCCTTGTAGGCGGCAAGCGATGGCACTGCGAAGCCGCCGGTGTACCCTCTCACATAGCCTCCACTCAGGCCAAAGGTCAGGCGACGCGTAAGCCTCTTGGTCAAGCCAACGCCCGCATCGTCGTCCCATGTGCTGTTGGGTACGAACCCGCTTGAAAACTGCCGGTTTGCCGTAGCGTAAAACCAGGTAGTGGGACGCACTCTGTACACCGCAGCGAAGTGAAGCTCGAATCCCTGGTGCCGTCTGCATCCGCCGGAATCGAATTCCGGTCCGCCGGAAGCTTGCAGATACAAGCGGTCTGTCGGTCTTGTGCTCCCAACCAGTCCAAACCCGGCGCTGTCACAGTCGATCGTGCCTGTTTCATGCCGGTCCAGGCCATACGCGCCAAGATATGTTTCTTTTGTTATCGCTCTTTGATATTGCAACTCGAATGTGGTCAGGTTGTCGTGCAGGCCCAAATCCAGGAACTGCTCATTGGCATTTTCAGCTCGAAACGAAGAAATGTCCTGCCGATCGGGCTTCCAGTTCAGCGTGCTCACCAAATCAGTTCCCCAAACAAAGCCCTGATTTAATCCCGCCGTGGCTGCGCCGGGCGAGGTAACCGTAATGCCGTTCACAATAATTCCCGGCAGCGGCGAGAGCTGGGTCAATGTGTTGTTGCCTTCAAAGCTGTGCGCTTCAAAGATCCATCCGATGTTTGGATCCAGGTCACCGGTAGCCAGCAGTGAAGTCTGGTTGTAAGTGTGGCCCTCCAGCAAGTGCGAACCAAAATGCGAATACGAAGTGTCTTGCTGTACGATCACGTAATTCCTGGTGAACCTCCACGCCGCAGCCAGGTATCCTTCATAGGTCGACGTCCAGGACTCTATGTTGCTGAACGGACCCGCAACATCGCTGTCGTATCCTTGCGTCATGGCCAGGCCGTACAGGTACCGCACATGCCTCGGCTGCTCCACCTGGATTGGTGGCCCGCCATTCAACGCTGGCGTGTAAGTGGCGGACACCGGCCTCAGTTCCGGTGCGGTCGGATCAGCCGTCTGCTGATTTTGTGCCTGGAGGCACGGATCGCTCCCCGCCACGCCGGCCGTTGCCGTGCCATCGCAGGGGCTGGGTGCGGGATTCTGGTTCGGTTGCGAGGTCGAGTCCTGAGCTGGCTGCGAAGTCGAGTCCTGCGTCGGCTGGGCCGTAGCCACCTGCTGCGGTTGCGACGTCGAATCTTGGACTGGCCGCGAGGTCGAATCTTGCGCTACCTGCGTCTGCGACGCCGCATCCGTCGCCGGCTTGGACGTGGAGTCCTGGTCCGCAGTTTGTGAAAATGCAACTGGGACAGCTAAGCACAGGTAAAGCAAAAGACCCGCGAACTTAGCCATCCGCGTCTGAGAAGGTGAGATCATGGCACCACCACCGTGTCTCCTGGCTGGAGAATAATGTTCTGGTCGCTTTTCTTGCCCTTCACGACCTCTTTGTAATTGAAGTGCAACCGGTTCTTTTTATCGGCTCCACGCAGGATGTAAATGTTTTTGCGGTTGGCAAATTCATTCAGGCCGCCGGCGCGCGCAATCAACTGCAGCACATTCAGCGGTGACGCTACCGAATATGCTCCCGGCTTTCCTACTTCGCCCGTGATGTAGACCATCTTGCTTCGCACCTCGGCCACGCTCACAGTAACTTGAGGATTGGTCAGAATGCTCTTCAGCTTCTCCGTCAGCAGTTGTTGGATCTGCCGCGGAGTCAGTCCCGCCACGGCCACTTCGTTCACTAAAGGAAGTGAAATGTTGCCGTCTGGGCGGACCACCACCGTTTGGGAAATCTCTGATTCCTTCCAAACATTGATGTGCAGCACGTCGCCGTCACCCACCACGTATTCTGGTTGCGCCACCTGTTCCTGAGCAGCCACCTTGGTATCCGGACTGCCCGGTTGCGCACTATTGGCGATCTGCTGCTGGGCTCCCGCCGACCAGCACAAGGTCAGAACCACCACCCCTGCCAGCCACGCCGCCCGAACATCTCTGCCAACAGAACTCAACACACTTCTATGTTGTTTCATATGTCTCTTTCCTGGGACTGCACTCTCTTTTTGCATGCCACATACCATTTGAGCCGTTCGCAAACACAGCGCAAGTTACTGCTATGAAAGGGTTTAATGTTTGTGCACAGACGCTCCGCCAACCCCGTGAAACTACGTGTGAAAAGTCTTGCACTTATCTCGCTACACGCTTCCTATTTTCCCTGGGCGTCGTGCCCCTTCCAGCGATTCCGGGGCTTACTTGGACAGCCACTAAAACCAGTCAAGTCATGAGTTTTCTTCAACTTGGCTTGGGATCACTTAGGAGAAGGGCAAAAAGCTATTTCGCGCCTCGGCCCCACAACACTACTTTTGCCGTCTCAAAGATGATGGCCAGATCCAGCAGCAGAGAGAGGTGCTTTATATAAAAGAGATCAAACTCGAATTTGATCTTGGATTCTTCCAGCGTAGCGCCGTATTGATATCTCACCTGGGCCCATCCCGTGAGGCCCGGTCGTACAACGTGCCGCTGGTTGAAAAACGCGATTTCTTTTTCCAGCAGTTCACAGAAATATGGGACTTCAGGACGCGGTCCTACCAGGCTCATCTCTCCCCGCAGAATGTTGAAGAGTTGTGGCAGTTCATCCAATCGGAATTTCCTGATGAAACCGCCTAATCGCGTGATCCGCGGGTCGCCGTCTTCAGTCCAGCGCGGCCGGCCTTTCTCTGAGCCTTGCCTCATGGAACGGAATTTCAGAATCTGGAAGGTCCGCCCTCCCAGTCCAATCCGCTCTTGCCGGAAGAATATCGGCCTTCCACTCTCCACCAGAATGGCAACTGCCACCAGCGCCATCAGTGGCAACGTCAGGGCAATCAGAATGGATGACACCGCCAGATCAATAGCTCTCTTGCCTGCGAGCAGAAGACGAGACTTGCTGAAGCCATCCGACAGAATCAGCCAACTGGGCCGCAACTGCTCCATCATGATGCGCCCGGTCAGGCGCTCATAGACGGTCTGTGCGTCCTCAATCGGCAACCCTTGCAGCTTCAGTGCGGCCATGGCCCGGAAAGGCAACACGCCGCGTCTTTCACTCAGCGAAATCACCACCCTATCGATGCATTCCCGGTCAACAATTTCTTCCAATTGCGAAATTCCACCGATGATCCCGGGACTCACCAGCGGCTTCCCGATCTTCTCGCCGTTTTCATCCAGGAAGCCCACGATCTTGTACTGCAATTCCGGACGGCTCAGGATCTCGCGCGTCAGGCCCGCAGCGGAACTGCCGGTTCCCAGAATCAACACGCGCTCCAGAGTACGGCTAAAGCTCTTGCTCGAGTGGACGGCGAGTCGCCACGCCAGCATCAACGTCAGCCCCAACGGCGCCATCAGCGCCACGATGCCTCTTTCCAGCCGGATGTGCGGGAACAGGTAGTAGAGCATGGCCAGCGCCAGCAAGGCAGTCCCCAGCGCCCGCAAGGACCGAATCAGCAGCACGCTGCGGCTTCGCGTCGCACGCAGGTCGTAAAGGTCGTTGTAGTAGAGGGCAAGTTGGCAAACCAGCGTAACCGCAGCAAAGCGATACCAGTTGTATGGGTCAGTGAGAAACTCTCGAATGTCAAAGAGATTGTGAAAACGCACTAGTGTGGCCACCAGCAACGCCGCCAGGATCAGTACGCTCTCTGAGAATACAAGCATC
>DATDGH010000024.1:0-2572 GCA_036522215.1 Candidatus Angelobacter sp.
GAGAGGCTGGGCGCTTGACTGAATCGTATGGCCGCCGTCACATCTATGTCAATCGAACCGGAAGGAGAGACAAAGGAAGGAAATTGCAATCTGCAATGGGTCATGACTCGCGTGATGGGAAGTCAATAAAATATGTCAAAGTGACAGCACTTATTTACTCGGAGTCAATCGTTAGAAGCCAACCCATAAATACTTCAGGCCATTGAAAAATAAGGGCTTACGCTGCTCTCGCTATTTATTAGTTGGTTACCTCAGGAGTTGTCGGGTGTTTTTTTGTGTTTGCCGGAAATGGGGGGATTACCGGACGACTTCCGAACTTTTACACTTCTGAACCCTGGGAGTAACCGCTTTCCCGCGTGAACGTTTCGGTCGGTAGATCAGGCAAATTCTCTGCGCCCTCTGCCAGCGCCGCCAACATCGCGTGAAATTCCGCAACACTCAGCGTACCCGGTGCCTCAGGGCGTTGAGTTAGCGCCTGTGCCAGTAACTGTTCAGCCGCCTTCGCCAGAGGAATGCCTTGCGACTGAGCCTCAGCCTTCAGCCGCGCTTCCATTTCCGGGTCCAATTCCACGCTGATAGTCATCTTGTCTACCTCAATCTATAGCTTATCTGCGTTCTGCATCAGATGCCAGGCCTGATTTGGCTGAGTCGACATGGGTTGCTAACCTAGTGAATTTAAGGGCGAAATCTTCTGTTGGGGAGGAGGAGGTTCGAACAACATCAAAAAATCGCCGCTGCGGAAGGGGAGAGCGTCAGCAGATATAGGGGGCGAAAATCAAGCGAATGGAGAGCCTTAGTCAAATATCTTAAGCTCGAGCGCATAATTTTTGTACAGTCATTTAAAAGACGCAGCCGACGGCGGCTGCGCTCCACTCTTCATTCTTTTCTCCTTCTTTATTTGTGAGATCTTTCGAACTGCAACGAAGGTCATTCCTGCCGGCAAGCTTCGCGGCCTGCGAGTACTTCCAGTGTGCCGGCGAGAATACTCTCGATCACTTCAATCACGCCGTCGCCACGCTCGCCCCTGGCAACTATGCCGGCCAGTTCTTTGATTTCTGGGGTGGCATTGGCTACGGCTACGGAGATTCCGCATAGCTTGAGAAATGGCTCGTCGTTCTCGGCGTCGCCTACGCCTACCAGTGCCTCACGGCGCAGGTGCAATTCTTTTAGCGCTGCTTCAAGACCGGAGCCCTTGTTGATTCCGGCAGGCAGGACCATCAGCGCGTCGCGGTTGAAGATGATCTCCATTGCCATTCCGGTTTCGGCGATGGCTTCGCGCACGGCGTCTTCATTGCGATGGAGCGTGGCTACGATGGACCTGCCCACGGAGAGCGGCTGAATGCCGCGCTGTCGTAAGACTTGTATCAGGCGCTGCGGTGGCGGAGGGGCCAGCGATGCCGTCTTGCGGCCGGCTGGGATGTAGAACACTGCGCCGTTTTCAGCTATCACGCAGTCAAAGAGTTCGACGTCGGAAAAAACTTGAAGCAGATCGTCAAGCTCCCTTCCGGTAATCAGCAACAGCTTTCGTCTGGAAGTCCGCAGGCGTTTCAACGCGTCCAGCATCTTTGGTGAGACCTCACCGCCGGAGGCGAGAGTTTCATCATAATCAGTTGCCAGGGCAACGATGGAGACAGCAGGATTCATGCGGCGGTGGGCGTGTTGGCCTTCTCCTGCTTTTTGGGTTCTTGCGGCGCCTCCAGCCGCACCTGGCAGAGCTCGGCGATGAGATTTCCTGCCCAGCGATAGATGTTCTGCTCCTTCACGGTCTGCCGCATGCGCTGCATGCGGGCGCGCCGGTCCTTGGGTTCCATTTCCAGGGCCAGCCGGAGAGCTTCTGACATCTCTTCGATATCGTACGGATTCACTACCAGCGCGTCGCGCAGCTCGCGGCTGGCGCCGGTAAAGCGGCTCAGGACAAGGACGCCATCTTCGTCATCGCGGGAGGCAACAAATTCCTTGGCCACCAGGTTCATGCCGTCATGCAGAGAGGTAACCAGGCACAGGTCGGCGTTGCGATAGAACTGGGTGATTTCCGCGTGGCTGTGGTGGCGTTTCAGAAAAACAATCGGCCGCCAGCGATCGTTCTGGAACTGACGGTTAATTCGTTCCGCCTCCATCTCCACCTGGTCCATGAATTCCTGATAGCGCCGGATATGGGTACGGCTGGGCGCGCCTATCTGCACAAAAGTGAACTTGCCCTGGTAGTCGGGATAGTGTTGAAGGAATCTTTCAATCGCCAGAAAGCGTTCCAGGATGCCTTTGGTGTAGTCCACGCGGTCCACCCCGACGGCCAGATAAAGCGCGTCCACGCCCAGATCCCGGAGCAGGGCCTGGCGTCTGGTGATGATGGATGCACTGTCATGCCGTTGCGCCAGCTCTTCCGAAGGTACCGCCACGCTGATGGGGAAGGGCCGGACTACGGTCAGATGGCCCTCGCGATTCACGGCAAAGTGCTCCCATTCCACCCGGGATTCCACTGCACGGTTCACGGTCTCCAGAAAATTATCGCAATGGGATTGAATGTGAAAGCCTACCAGGTCCGCGCCCAGCAAGCCGTCCAGCAGTTCATGCT
>DATDGH010000025.1:0-2529 GCA_036522215.1 Candidatus Angelobacter sp.
CGATTGGAACTCATCCAGAAATTGCCCTGATCATCCTCCAGCACCGCCCACACCGTGTCATCGAACATCCCATCTTTCAGCGTGTAGGTGACGAACTTACCGTCCTTAAAGCGTTTGAGACCGCTGGCATCCGTTCCCACCCACAGGACATGGTCTTGATCTTCATAGATGTAGGTGACTCCCCCAACCCAGTTCGCAGATGCAGTCCCCAAATCGAAGTTGGTAAATTTTCCCTCGTGAAACCGGCTCAATCCCGCGTCGGTGCCAATCCACAGGTTGCGCGATGAATCTTCAAAGATGCACCAGACGTATTGACCTGACAGGCCGTCCTTCTTGCTGTAAGTGGTAAACCTGCCCCGGTGAAAGCGACTGAGACCATTAGGCGTGCCGGCCCAGATGTCTCCCGAGTAGTCCTGAAAAACTGCGTAGATCTGGTTGTCCGCCAGGCCATCATTTGTGGTGTAGGTCTTTATCTGGTTTCCGATGAATTCATTCAAGCCGCCGCCTTTGGTGCCAACCCAAATGTTGCTGTCATGGTCCTCAATCACGCTCCAGGCATCATCGTTTGCCGGTCCTTTGCCGGTTTTGTAAAGCTTTATCTCGCCGTCCTTGTACCGGCGCAATCCGGAATCCATGGCAACCCACAAGCTTCCATCACGGCCTTCGTAGATGGACCGCGAAGCGTCGTCAGGATTCTCGCCGTGGGCAAAGATGCTGAGCGCGCCCGTCTTGAATTGATTCAGTCCTCCGGTCGCTGTCCCTACCCACAAGCTTCCCTCACGGTCTCTGAACATGGACACAACAGAGTTGCCGGAAAGGCCATCGTTGGCGGTATAGCACTCGAATTTGCGGTTTGCTACCCTCCACGTCAAACGACACAGTCCACCACCATCTGTGCCGGCCCACACCATGTTGCCTTCATCAAATACTGCTCGCACAGTAGCTTGTGGCAATCCGTCCGCAGTTCCATAATGAACCACAGTTGTTTTTCTGGGCTCATCCTGGCGACTATTCATCGCTGCAGTACCGAATGAGAAGCGATACATCCCGGACGCCTGTGTACCCACCCACAGATCGCCAGTCGGACCCACGCTCAAAGACTTGATCGCTTCGCCCTGCAGGAAGGTCTCAACCCTCGGATGCTGGATGTCAGAACGGAAAATCCGATCCATGCCGTTGTTGGTGCCCACCCAGAGGTCTCCCGCGCCATCTTGCGCGATCGCATTGACGATGGCATTGGAAAGGCCGGCATCTTTGCCAAAACGACTGAACTTTCCGTCCCTGAATTGATTTAATCCGTTGTCTGTTCCCACCCACAGGCTGCCATCCCGGTCTTCAAGAAGTGCCGGGACGGTATTGTCGGATAGCCCATGTTCACGCTGATAGTTTCGGAACACTCCGTCACGGTATTGAATCAATCCTCCACCGAAACTGCCAATCCACAAGTTTCCTTCCCGGTCCTGCACCAGGGAGCGAATGTCATTGAGCTTGAAAGCTGCGTCAGTATTTTTGTTGAAAACCTTGAATTGAACACCATTAAAACGAACCAGCCCTTCCTGCGTGCCCAGCCACAAGTATCCATCGCTGGTTTGTAGAATCGCCGCTACTGAGTTTTGCGGGAGTCCATCTTCTGATCGCCACGAACTATGGACGTATTCTCTGATCTGGTTTGAGGCGCCGCGCGCCCAGCTAGAAGACGATAACCACGAGAGGCTCAGTGCCAGCAGCATCCAGAAAGCCGATACGATCAGCCTTGACCTCAGGTTCTTGTAGCCCGCCATGCTCAGGACTCCGAAATTCATCCGCAGAGGCTTTGAGAATATCGCAAAAAGCCATGATTACGATTTCTTAAAACGCATGATTTTGGCGGGTGAGTGCGGGTTAGAAAATTCTCATATCGGCCAGGAGGAGGACCGCGGCCTGGTCTTTGGTTCTTGCCGGTAGGCAGAAGCAGGCGGCAACTAGCTTATAATCTTAGCTAACAGTGAGGAAATCATCCCTTATTGCCTCTCTTTTCGCGCTTTGTGCGATCACGGAGGTTCTTTCGTCTTCCTCTGCCCAGCAGCCTCAGGGGCCGCGATCCACACAGATCCTTCTGATTTTGCCTTTTGAGAACGCTTCCAGCGCGCCTGGCATCGATTGGATCGGCGAATCATTCCCTGAGGTCATTGGCAACCGGATGAACTCCGTTCCCCTGTTTCTTATTAGCCGTGATGATCGACTCTATGCCTTCGATCGACTGGGCATCCCTGCCAGCGCCAAGCCATCCCGCGCAACCATCTACGAGATGGCGCAGCAAATCGATGCCGACTATGTCGTCGTCGGCCGCTACAACTTCGATGGCAAGACCTTCACCGCCTCCGCCCACGTAATGGACGTGCAAAGACTGCGGCTCAGTCCGGAACTTACTCAATCCGGTTCCCTCACCGATTTGATCAAGATACAAACCGCGCTCACCTGGGACATATTGCACACCCTGCATCTGGCGGAAATAGTTTCCAGGAATGAGTTTCAGGCGCAGTTTCCTCC
>DATDGH010000026.1:0-2145 GCA_036522215.1 Candidatus Angelobacter sp.
ATCCCCGCAGATAGCAGGGTAGTCATAATCCGATGACTTCTCATGAATGATCGACGCGAAACACACTCGGACGTGAGCCAAAGCCCGCGGTAGATGATAAAGATCCGCCTAGATAAACATCTCGTCCTGCGGCACCGGCCGCCGTTCCTCACGGGTGCCGCCATTCCTGCGGTTGCGGCCACTAAAGAGAAACTCCAACCCCGTCGTGATCCCCTGCACCAGTCCCGAAAGCTGCTTCACCGGGGACACCACTGTCTTATGTACGATCTCGGAGGTTTGTTCCACACGGTCCAGCGTTCGGCTGAGCAACTCATCGGCGCGGATGATCTGCAGCCGGGCGCGGTCGATCGCGTCATTAACGGTCGCATCTACACGCTGCACCTCCGACCGCAAGGTCGTGGTGGTCTCGCTCAGGTTTTCCATAATGGTTTCGATTTTGGGGCGCAGCATAGTGATCATGGCCTGCACCTCCACGACGGTCGGCATGACCTTAGTCTTCACATCGCCTGCCAGCTCTTCCATGCGCTGGCTGCTTTTGCGCATAGCGAGGTACATCGCCAGCAGAACGCCGGCCTGTAGAAGAACGGCAATCCCGGTCAGAGCGACGAACAACGACATTTTGTCCATAAGGATCCTCCGGCAACCATCGAGCGCGCACGAAGGAAGGAAGCAGCCGGCGCGATAAAAGCTACAGATTCTTGGAGGTTCCGGTATCCGCCGTCGCCTCGTGATATGCCTGGCGTCCAGCTTCGTACGCGGCCCGGAACTGCTCCTTCTGCTGGTTCACCGCTTCGCGGCCACGACCAGCCCACTGCTCAGCCTGTTCCCGCGCTTCCCGTGCACGACCGCGCACATAATCACGGCCCTCTTCGGCGCGCGCCCGCAGGACTTCACGCGTCTCTGCGCCAGAGCGGGGTGCATAGAGAACTCCCGCCAGTGCTCCCAACCCCAAGCCAGCCAAGAACCATACGAAGGTATTGCTGTCACGATCCGACATAGCACCTCCTCGATAAAAGCGTCACTTCAAGATGGTACAACCTCCCAGAGGCAAAGACAATTACAGCAAAGCCTGTAAAGAGGTTGCAGATTTTGCGGAAGGAACTATTTCTTCTGAGCAGGCGGATTAGCCGGCGCAGGCGATGGAGCAGGCTGCGTCTTTACAGGTTGCGACTTAACCCCCTGCAAAACGGATCCTGACGAGGTGGCGTGTCTGCTCGAATAGATCGCCAGTGTGATCGAAGTGACCATGAACGCCACCGCCGACCATGTGGTAGCGCGGGATAGGGCGCTGGCGGCTCCTCGTGGCCCAAAGGCGGTCTGGCTACCTTGTCCGCCGAACGCGGCCGAAATGTCGCCGCTCTTTCCGCTTTGCAGCAGCACAACGACGATGATGAAGAAACAGACCAGGATGTGGATAGTAGTGACGAGGTAGATCATAAGTTCAATGTTTTCCTGAGTTCGACCGCGAACAGACCTCAAGGCAGATTCGCTCGGAGTTCCGGAGGCAAGTGTATGGTGCGGAAGGGGGGATTTGAACCCCCACGCCTTTCGGCGCCACCCCCTCAAGATGGTGTGTCTGCCAGTTCCACCACTTCCGCACTGATCTGAATCGCGACCGCCGGACAGCACCTCATTATAGCAAAGGGGCAATTGTTGATTGCTGATTCCCTAATCAAAATACGGATAACAACCAAAATTTCAGATTGCAGATTTTAGATTTCAGATTTTGGGTCAGTCTGCCAATCTGCAATCTAAAATCTGAAATCGCACTAGAATTCCCTTGACCCTGACGCAACGTCAGACCGTAAAACCTCGATTAGGGACACAGTGGACCGCACCTATCAGCCTCACGAATTTGCCAAGCGAGCCGGAGTCACGATCCGCGCGCTGCATCACTACGATCGCCTCGGACTACTCAAACCGAGCGGACGTACCGCCGCGGGCTATCGCCTCTACACGGATCGAGACCTGGTTCGTTTGGAGCAAATCGTGGCGTTGAAGTTTATAGGGTTTCCTTTGTCCCAGATTCGGGAGGTGCTCAATCGGAAAGATCTGGATGTGATGGCAATGCTTTGCCAGCAGCGCCGGATCATCGCCGAGAAGCGGGACCATCTTGACCGCGCGATTCATGCCATCGAGCGCGCC
>DATDGH010000027.1:0-16324 GCA_036522215.1 Candidatus Angelobacter sp.
GGGGTCTTTCTGCAAATAACTTGTGATGATGCTGTGGACCTTCCTGTGCCGGGACAGAAATACACTTTTGGAGTGGTCAAGGCGGCACAGGCCCGTGGCGATTTTCAGGTGTTGGTGGAGCGCAAGCGGCGGGCATTGCGAGTACATCTGCCTGCTAACGTAGACGCCGGACTGGAAAAGCTGGGTAAAGCGATAGGCGAAGCGCTGGGGTAGACGAGCTTCAGCACTGCTAGTATCACGCTACAACTTCAGTTGTGCTGACGATGAAAGCGAGACAAGAAATGCAGCTTGGCATGGTTGGTTTGGGAAGAATGGGCAGCAACATGGTGCGCCGCCTGATGCGGGGCGGACACGAGTGCGTGGTATCCGACCTGAATCCGCAAAATGTGCAGGAGTTGGGAAAGGAAGGCGCGACGGGGTCGTCCTCGCTGGATGACTTTGTCGCCAAGCTAAAGAAACCACGCGCCGCCTGGGTCATGGTCCCCGCCGGTGATCCAACCGAAGAAACAGTGATGACACTGGGCCAGAAATTCGAATCCGGAGACATCATCATTGACGGCGGCAATTCCTACTTCAAAGATGATGTCCGCCGGTCGCAGAAGTTGAAGGAACGCGGCATTAACTACATTGACGTGGGCACCAGCGGCGGAGTGTGGGGGCTCGATCGTGGCTACTGCATGATGATCGGTGGACCGAAAGATGCCGTTCAGCATCTCGATCCTATCTTCAAGACGCTTGCGCCCGGCATCGGGGACATTCCCCGCACTCCGGGACGAGAAAAGCTTGGCGGCACCGCCGAATTGGGTTATCTCTACTGCGGACCTTCCGGGGCAGGACACTTTGTCAAAATGGTACACAATGGCATCGAATATGGGTTGATGCAGGCGTATGCCGAGGGCTTAGACATCTTCCGCAATGCATCTTCCGATCAATTGCCGCCAGACTATCGCTATTCCTTGAATGTTGCAGATATCGCGGAAGTTTGGCGGCGTGGCAGCGTGGTTTCGTCGTGGCTGCTGGACCTGACCGCCATGGCCCTGGCGGAGAATCCTACACTCTCCGAATACACCGGCTTTGTGCAGGACTCCGGCGAAGGACGCTGGACGATCATGGCGGCGCTGGAGGAAGCAGTGCCGGTGGACGTACTCTCTGCCGCGCTCTATACCCGCTTCCGTTCTCGCCAGGAGCACACCTTTGCCGAAAAAATTCTCAGCGCCATGCGGCAAAAATTTGGCGGACACATTGAGTTGAGCCCGAAGAAAGAGAAGGCTTCCTGACGGCGGAGAGAACTTATGCCACAACTTGAACGAGACCTGGAAGACGTCACGCTGGCGCAAGCAGAAAAACCAGTCCGGCAAACCGGGCCCTGCGCCATGGTGATTTTTGGGGCCACCGGGGACCTTACCTCCCGCAAACTCTTTCCCGCACTCTACAACCTGGCGGCAAGCCATATGCTTTCATCAAACTTTGCCGTGGTAGGAGTGTCCCGCAATGACTTCCCGGAAGAGCAATTCCGAAAAATAATGGGCGACGCGCTCATGAAGTTCGCCACCGGCAAAGTTGATCCTGATCTGTGCAATTGGTTGCTGGACCGGCTGTACTACGTCTCCGGCGAATTCCATGACCAACAGACCTACACCAAGCTTGCTCAAAAGCTGGCAGAGGTGGATGAGAAACATCACACCGGCGGAAATTATTTCTTTTATCTGGCCACCAGCCCTGTTTTTTTTGGGGACATCGTGGAGCAACTCGGGACCTCACAACTGGCAATCGAGAAGAGCGGCCGCTGGCGCAGGTTGGTTTTTGAAAAGCCCTTTGGCAATGATTTGCAGTCCGCTCGCGAACTCAATCAAAAAATTAAAAAGATCCTCACCGAGCAACAGATCTTTCGCATTGACCATTATCTAGGCAAGGAAACGGTCCAGAACATCCTGGTGTTTCGCTTCAGCAACGGCATCTTTGAGCCGGTATGGAACCACCGTTTTATTGATCATGTCCAGATCACCGTGGCCGAAACAGTGGGCGTGGAAAAACGGGGCGGATATTTTGACATGGCCGGAACCTTGCGAGACATGGTTCCCAATCATCTCTTCCAGCTCCTCTCGCTCACTGCCATGGAGCCGCCCATTTCCTTTAATTCTGAATCTGTTCACGATGAGCAATCCAAGGTTCTCCGCGCCGTTCAGCCAATAGCAGGGGAAGACGTGCTGCACTGTGCAGTTCGCGGTCAATACGGAGATGGAGAAGGGGTGGTGAACCGGGAGCATGTGCCCGCGTATCGCCAGGAGCAAGGTGTTCCACCGGATTCGCGAACGGAAACTTTCGTCGCTCTGCGGTTGATCATCGATAACTGGCGGTGGGCCGGCGTGCCGTTTTATCTGCGCACAGGCAAGCGTCTGGCTACGCGCCACACCGAGGTCGCCATCCAATTCAAGCGGGCGCCGTTTGTGCTCTTTCGCGATACCCCGGTAAACAGCCTCAAAGCCAATCAGCTTGTTATCCATATCGCGCCGGATGAAGGCATCTCCATGCGTTTTGGCGCCAAAGTCCCCGGCCCCCAGGTGAAGGTTGGATCGGTCGAGATGGAGTTCAACTATGCCGATTACTTTGGCACTACTGCCAATACCGGCTATGAAATTCTTCTCTATGACGGCATGACCGGTGATCAGACATTATTCCAGCGTGCGGACATGGTGGAAGCCGGCTGGGCGGTGGTAGATCCCATCCTCGATATCTGGAAGGCCCTTCCTCCGCGCGACTTTCCCAACTATCCCTCCGGCTCCTGGGGGCCGAAAGAAGCGGACGATCTTATCACTCGCGATGGACGTTCCTGGAGACGAATTGCGGAATGATCCTGGCCGGTGACATCGGCGGCACCCACACCCGAATCGCGCTGTTCGAAGAAACTGCCGGCAAGCTAACCATGGCGCTGGAGCGTGTTTATCCCAGCCGTGAACACCAAAGCCTGGAAGAGATTCTCAGCCTGTTCCTGAGCAACGATCACTCGACCATCAATCTGGTTTGCTTCGGCGTTGCCGGCCCTGTGTTGCACGATCAGGTTTCCACTCCCAACCTTCCCTGGGTTGTGCAGGCCCTCAAACTGGCTCAGCTAATCGGTGTTGCCCAGGTCTCGCTGATTAACGATCTCATGGCCCACGCCTCGGGTGTGGACGACCTCGCGGAAGCAGATTTCGTGGCGCTCAATCAACTTGATCGCCAGGCCGGCAATGCCGCCTTGATTGCTGCCGGAACCGGCCTGGGCGAGGCAGGAATTTATTGGGACGGCGCCCGGCGCTGGCCCTTTCCCTGTGAAGGCGGCCATTGCGATTTTGCTCCTCGTAACGATTTGGAGATTGCCCTGCTGCAATACCTGCTCAAGAAATTTGGCCGCGTCAGCTATGAGCGCGTGATCTCCGGTCAGGGACTGCAAAATGTTTACGATTTTTTGCGCGACAGCGGCAAGGCAGAAGAACCGGCATGGCTGAAACATGAGTTGGAGAGCGCGCCTGATCCCATCGCCGTCATATCGCAGTATGGCGTGCAAGGAAAGGCCTCGATTTGCGAAACTGCATTGGATATCTTTGTAAGTGTCTACGGCGCAGAGGCAGGTAATCTGGCGTTGAAGATGATGGCCGTCGGCGGGCTGTTTGTGAGTGGAGGAATTGCCGCCAAAATCCTGCCTAAGCTGACCGATGGCGCGTTTCTTCAGGCCTTCGTCACCAAAGGACGCCTGCAGCCTGTTTTGGAAGCCATTCCGGTCAAAGTGATTGTGAATGACAGAGTAGGCTTGATCGGCGCAGCCCGGTACGCCGCGATGCACGCCGCTCAAAATGTTCACACGTGATTTGTCTGTAATTCGCGGCATGAAGAATTCTGCCGCTGTAGCGATTTTTGGGTGAGTTGCTTGGTTTTCCGATCACCAGATCACAGTGATCACGCGCGATCACCCGATCTTTCTGTGGTAGGTTTAATCGTGCCTCCTGAAATCAAAATCGTTCCTGATCTTCCCGACCTGTATCGCGCGGGGGCACACGAATTTACCCGGTGCGCGCGGGAAGCTATTACCTCGCGCGGACGCTTTGCCGTTGCTCTCTCTGGCGGGTCAACTCCCAAAGGTGTCTATTCTCTTCTGGCCGCGGCCAATGAGCTGCCGTGGAACAAAATCCATTTCTTTTTTAGCGACGAGCGCCATGTACCGCCCGACAACCCTGATAGCAATTACCGCATGGCCAATGAGTCGCTGCTGTCTAAAATCTCCGTGCTGCCGCAAAATGTTCACCGCATCGCCGCTGAGCTGGACTCCGAGCTGGCGGCCTCCCAGTACGAAGCTGAATTGCGCAGTTTTTTCCAGCTACAGTCTCTTGCCTGGCCGGGCTTTGACCTGATCATGCTGGGCATGGGGCCGGATGGACACACCGCCTCCCTATTCCCCGGCAGTGCTGCCTTAAATGAGAATTCGCGTTGGGTGGTGGCCAATTGGGTGGAAAAATTCCAGGCTCATCGCGTCACCTTCACCCTTCCTCTGATCAACCACGCCGCTGAAGTCATGTTTCTGGTGGCCGGAGAAGACAAATCAAAAGTATTGAAAGAAGTGCTCCGGGGAAAAACTCAAGACTACCCGAGCCGGCGGGTCCAGCCCGTAAACGGCCGTTTGCTGTGGATTGTGGACAAAGCTGCCGCTAAGCTGTTATAGAAATAAAGTATCGTGTCTATATCCAAAACCAATGCGAGGGCCCCACGTGAACTCAATTTCGTGTCATGCGAAATTCTGCTGCACGTTTCTTTTCGTCATTCTACTTTCCCGTTTTTTTATCTCCCAGCGATCACCAGCCGACCATCCAAGTAAGGGTGGAAGCCGCATGTTTCAGCTCACCAGCTCAGCTTTTTCCGCAGGAGCCGATATTCCCCGCCGGTTCACCTGCCAGGGTGATGATGACTCACCCGAGTTGACCTGGAAGAATGCCCCTAAAGCCACCAAGTCATTCGCCCTGATTGTTAATGATCCCGACGCGCCCCGAGCCGGCGGCTTCACTCATTGGGTGGTTTACAACCTCCCTGCAACGGTCAATCACCTTGAACGGGCTTATTACAGGTACATTAAGTCAGCGCCGCTCGGGGTTCAGGGTCGGAACGATTTCGGAGAACTCGGCTATCGCGGTCCGTGCCCGCCATCAGGCACTCATCGCTACTATTTTTATCTTTATGCTCTGGATGCCGAGCTGAACCTCAAGCCTGATTTAACCAAAGATGAGCTGGAGGTGACCATCAAAGGACATGTCCTGGAGAAGGCCGAGCTGATGGGAAAGTATAAGAAGAACTGAAGAGCTTTCAGCCGCGAATTTACGCAAACAAACTCGAATTTAAATTTTGATCAAAAACTAAACGCCAATGGCTAGCTGCTTACGGCTGCTTTTCCACAATACTTTTCAAACGCACTCTTCAGATTAGCTGCAATCTCGCCGGGACCACTGGATTCAATATCGTGCCGCTGCATCATGTAGACCAGCTCCCCATCGCGCAGAATTCCAATGGAAGGAGAAGAGGGCGGATAACCCTTGAAGTGCTTCCGGGCAGCCTCAGTAGCATCGCGGTCCTGACCGGCAAAAACGGTGATCATCCGTTCCGGGCGCACACTGTTTTGTACGACAGCTCGAACGGCGGGGCGCATTCTGCCGGCAGCGCATCCGCAGATGGAGTTCACCACCACCATCAACGTTCCCTTCTGCGCAACCGCCTTTTCCACATCTGCCGCTGTGCGTGCCTCTTCAATGCCCGCGGTGGTCAATTCCTGCCGCATCGGTGCAACCATCATTTCTGGATACATTCGTTTTTCTCCCTGAAAAGCTTAGACTCCATTTTATCTTACCTCCGGTTTTATCAGTGAAAATCAGTGAAATCACCGTCATCAGTGGTAATTTGTTCCTTTGACTATCCAGGAAAACGTCGCCCTTGCTCCGCTCACCACCTTCCAGGTGGGTGGCCCCGCCCGCTGGTTTGCCGACTGCGCCAGCGAACCCGAGGTCCAGGAGGCTGCGGTGCACGCAATGCAACATCATTTACCGCTGCTGGTGTTGGGAGGCGGAAGCAATCTGGTGATTGCAGATCAGGGCTGGCCCGGCCTGGTGTTGAAAGTCTCCATCAAGGGGATGGAGGAGACTGCTCAGGGATTTTTCCGGGTGGCGGGAGGCGAGGATTGGGACAGCTTTGTGGCCCACGCTGTCAAAGAAAACTATGCCGGGATTGAGTGTTTGAGCGGGATTCCCGGCACTGTCGGCGGAACGCCGGTGCAGAACGTTGGCGCCTACGGGCAGGAAGTGTCAGAGACCGTTGTATACGTCCGCGTCCTGGAGATCGCCTCGGGTAAGATCATCGAGCTGAGCGCGGACGAATGCGGCTTTTCCTACCGCGCCAGCATCTTCAACAACGGCAGCCGCGGGCGCTACATTGTCCTCTGGGTCGCCTACCAGCTTGTTAAGGATGGGGCTCCGCGAATCGAATATGCCGATGTGAAGAAATATTTTGCGGCAAAAAGCTGCGCCGAATCGCCCACGTTACAGCAAGTCCGCGATGCCGTCCGCGATATTCGCCGCAGCAAGGCCATGCTGATCGTCGAAGGCGATCCCGACTCCCACAGCGCCGGGTCGTTTTTCAAAAATCCTCTGGTCACCGTCGCAGACGCCGATCGCATTCAGGCTCTAGCCGGGAAGAAGGTCGTAGACCGAACTTTGCCGCGTTATCCCGGACCAGATGGGCTGGTCAAGTTGCCGGCCGCTTGGCTGGTCGAGCACGCTGGATTTCGCAAAGGATACACACGCGGTTCAGTCGGCATCTCCAGCAAGCATTCCCTGGCCATCGTGAACCGCGGAGGCGCCACTGCCGGCGACATCATCGCCCTGAAAGAAGAAATAAAAAACCGCGTGCAGGAAGTCTGGGGAATCCAGCTACAACCCGAGCCGGAGCTAGTGGGATTCTAATTTAGTTCTCTGGAGTGATTGGGAAGCCTTTGCCTTTAGCCTTTGGCAGGCAATTTCCGCGTCAGTGACAATCAGTTAAGATGGTTTATTGCGCCTTTTACGACTTATGAGCACATCCAATCCAGCTCCGGAAACCGCAGTACCGACTTCCGGTCCTTCGAATTTCATCCGCGACATTATTGTGGAGGACCTGAAGAGCAATAAATACGGCGGACAGGTGCACACTCGTTTCCCTCCCGAGCCCAATGGATACCTGCACATTGGTCATGCCAAATCAATTTGCCTGAACTTTGGACTGGCGGCAGAGTTTGGCGGGAAAACCAACCTCCGCTTTGACGATACCAATCCCTCCAAGGAAGAA
This sequence comes from Candidatus Angelobacter sp., assembly GCA_036522215.1. Lineage (GTDB taxonomy): Bacteria > Acidobacteriota > Terriglobia > Terriglobales > Acidobacteriaceae > Angelobacter. Next base: position 7,336 of record DATDGH010000027.1, read on the forward strand.
ACCGAGTACGTAGACTCCATCATTGAGGATGTTCACTGGCTCGGCTTCGACTGGGAAGGCCGTCTTTTCTACGCCTCCGATTATTTTGACCAGCTTTACCAGTGGGCGGTGCACCTCATCAAGGCGGGAAAGGCTTACGTCGACGACCTGAGCGCCGAGGAAACCCGCGAGTATCGCGGCACATTGACCAAATCGGGAAAAGACAGCCCATACCGCAATCGGTCCGTGGAAGAAAACCTGAGTCTATTTGAACGGATGCGGGCGGGCGAGTTTCCTGACGGCACACGCACGCTGCGCGCGAAAATTGACATGTCATCGCCCAACCTGAACCTGCGCGATCCGGTGATGTATCGCATTCTTCATGCTGACCACCATCGCACAGGAAACAAGTGGTGCATCTACCCCATGTACGATTACGCTCACGGCGAATCGGACTCGATTGAACGCATCACCCATTCTGTCTGTACGCTGGAGTTTGAGGACCACCGGCCGCTTTACAACTGGTTTGTGGAGGAGCTGGGGATCTTTCATCCGCAGCAGATTGAATTTGACCGGCTCAACCTTACTTATACGCTGCTGAGCAAGCGCAAGCTACTGCAACTGGTGCAGAACAGAAATGTGCGCGGCTGGGATGACCCGCGGATGCCCACACTTTCCGGCATGCGACGGCGCGGCTACACGCCGGAGGCCATCCGCAATTTCTGTGCGGCCATCGGCGTCTCCAAAACCACTGGAATCATCGAGCTGGCCATGCTGGAGCATTATCTACGCGAAGACTTGAACAAACACGCGCCTCGGGTGATGGCGGTGCTGCGTCCGCTGAAGGTGGTAATTGACAACTATCCTGAAGGCCAGGTGGAGCAGATGGACGCGATCAACAATCCTGAGGATGCGAGCGCGGGCACACGCAAAGTGCCGTTCTCACGGGTGCTATACATCGAGCAGGACGACTTTCGAGAGAATCCGCCAAAGCAGTATTACAGATTGTCTCCGGGCCGCGAAGTGCGGTTGCGTTATGGCTACTTCATTACCTGCACAAGCATGGTGAAAGATCAAAAGACGGGCGAAGTAGTGGAAGTCCATTGCACTTACGATCCCGCCACGCGCGGAGGCAACGCTCCGGACGGCCGTAAGGTGAAAGCGACAATCCACTGGGTATCGGCGGAGCACGCGGTAAATGCCGAAGTCCGGCTCTACGAAAATCTGTTTGCCAAAGAAAATCCGGACGACGTGGAAGAGGGCCAGGATTTCACGGCTAACCTGAATCCGAACTCGCTGGAAATCGTCCCCAATGCGAAGCTGGAACCCTCATTAGCGCATGCTGCACCCGGCAACCGGTACCAGTTCGAACGCCTGGGTTACTTCTGCGTGGATAAAGACTCTTCTCCGGGAAAACTGGTGTTCAACCGAACCGTTCCCCTCAAGGATACCTGGGCGAAGATTGAGAAGCGGGAAACGCAGAAACCTAACCGCTGATTTAGCCGCGAGTCAGCGCTCATGGCAACTGCCCAACTCGATAACCTCTCGTGACCGGACTGGATAGCCCACTATGGATTCAAAAACTCGCTCATCGCGGAAGCGCTGGCGGCGGCCCCCAGGTTGCCGTCAATTCCCAGGTACGCGGTAATCATCTTGAGAAGATTCTGGTGCTGATACACGGCCGAGCTTTGAAATCCGTGTTTGACCTTGGGTCCCACCACAACCAGCGAGACATGGCCGCCGCCCCGTGTGGCATCGCTATCTTCGGCTTCGTCAAACACGATCAGCAGCAATCCTCCTTTTTGAAATTGCGGGCTGGAGAGCAAAGGAGCAATGTTGCTCTGCAGCCATTGGTCAGCCTGCTGAAGGCTCCCGTTGTGGGCATCGTCAAACATGTTGGGCGCGACAAAGCTGAAATCGGGCAACTGTCCATTATTTAGATCGTGGGCAAACTGACTAAAAGAAACCAGATTGTTGCGTTGATTGGAGCTGCCAGCTACATCCTGGAAATAAGAGAGCGGATTATGCCGGTGCAGATAAGCGCCGGAGTCGCCGCCGATGTAGCCGGTCGATGGCAAACTCTCTGCATAGGCCTTCCAGGTCTTTCCTGCCTGAATCAAGTGGCGCACCACGTTGTCTGCGTTCACCGGTCCATTGAAACCGTCATCGTTAGTAATGATCTGACCTGCAGTCATCATGAAGTAGTTGCCAATGGATGGATGGGTGTTGGCGTAGTACTGTGTCGCCAGGCCATTCTGGGTGGCCAAGCTGTTCAGATAAGGCATGGCGGAATTTCCGATGACACTCGAGTAACCATGGTTTTCCTCAACCACCAAAACCACAGGGCCGGACCCTGAACCGGGAGGAGGAGGCGCGGGAGGCGGAGGAGTTGGGGGTGGAGGTGAAGGTGGTGGTGGCGGGGCCGGAGGCGGTGGCGGCGGGAGAGGAGGCGGTGGTGCAGGCTGCGAATTCGACGGACTTTGAGAAGACGGGTTGGGAGCCGCGATACTCTGCGCTTTCGTCCCTCCTCCACATCCAGTGATCAAGAGAAGCGCGAGAACAAGAGCCAGTAAAGTGAGGACTTTGAAAACTGACCTATGAGTAAACCGCATAGTACGAGGCTAGAGACGCATCTACTCTCGCTACATAAGGCTTTCACCCTGTTTCTTGCTGGAAACTCCGTAATCCTTCAGGACTAGAGGATTGCTTCCACGCTTACCGTCCGCGGGAAACCAAGTTGGTGGCTACAATTACGCTCTTGTCCTGCGGGCCAGGCTTTTGGTCGCACGTTGGGTAGCCGCCGGCAGATGCTGGGTACACTTCCAGAGTGGTATCTTCGCCATGTCGGAGCGTGATTGATGCGCCACCCTTTATTTCGGATCCTGGTTCCTTCTTTCTGTAGAACGCAGCCACGCGATCGGGTGCATCCGTGGTAGCAAAGGAGCGCCAATGCAGCTCCTCTCTCCTGGTTCCCAGGACAAACTGGGTACACAGCTCTCGTGTTCCTGGATAAGCGGCAAAACCATACCATGTCTCCCCCATCGGATCAGGGTTTTTCGCTTTACAGGCAGCCAGCAGCAGAACTGAAAAAATTAGAAGAAGGCTAAAAAGCGAGACCGGCGAGTGAGTGTTCCGATGCATTTTCGTCACGATTGTAGCTGAAAGGGCCATCAGGGGATTAAGCAACTATCTGGATAAGTGCATCGGTCCCAAAAAGCCTGCGTAGATGTTTCGGAGTTGCAATGAGCAGCATTGCGAGGATGCGGCCAGCACTCTCGGGGAGGCTGGCCGCCTCATTCTCAGTCCCAGCGGTATACGATGCCGGTAGAGATCCGGGCATTGTTTTGCTGATTGGTGAGATTTGAATAGAGGTATTCTGCCTGGACCATTCTCCATGCCCAGTGGGAATCAACTTTCAGATCGAGGCCGCCACCTATGGCCATGGCAAATCCGTTCTGTGAGGAAATGCCGCCAACGCTTTGGTGGATACCTCCCAACAACACGTGCGCGAATGGCGTCAAAGGCGACTTGGACCGATATGAAAACCGTGGTCCGAAGAGATAAGTGAAGTCGGTGACACCCGCGGATGCGACGGAACCGTGGTATCCGCCAAAATCGGCCACAAATCCCAGCCAGTGCTCTGGATTAATAGCAAAAGACGCGCTGCCTCCATTTGCATTGAGCCCCTGCCCGGGCAGGCTCGAGTGCACAAACGAATAACCGCCGAAAAGCTCTGCCGTGGGAGTTTGTTCCTGCGCCATCGCACATACGCCCAGCAGCAGAAGGAGCCCAAGAAGCCGTGATGTTTTTCTCATCGAAAATAATCTCCTGAATAATTTTTGGGGGACATGCCCCGAATGATTCACTGCTAGGATGGCGGCGATGAATTCGGTTCACAAGCGGCAACCTACGGCGATGGCGGCGGTGTCGTGAGCTGTCGTGGAATGTCGCGGTGCGCGGAGGTACGGCGTCAAACGCCGTCAACCTGAATGGGCATTAGCAAGAAGCGCTGGCGATCGCGAGCATGCCTGCCTTCGATTAATAAGCTTTGCGGCAGGAGGCTCGCGGCCACGCGTTGAAACTGTGATAACAAAGCGCAAGGAGTGGCGGTTGCCACGCCAAGAGTGTGGCTTCTTGGTTTATACTCGTTCTGAAGGCACCCGTAGCTCAATTGGATAGAGCATCAGCCTCCGGAGCTGAGGGTTGCGTGTTCGAGTCACGCCGGGTGCGCCATTCGTTTAGTTCTTCTTTCCTATCAGCAGCAGCGCACCGATACGCTTGAAGTCGCGCAACTCGTCTGCGTTCTTGAACCATTTGCCGGAATATTCTTCCGGAGTCGGACTGCGATCAGGAATGCGGCGAGCTTCAACTGCAAAGCCGTGTTGCTCAAGCAATCTCAAGTACTCCGCTTCAGAACGGGCGTGGACTGGTACCTTCAATTCTTCCGCCCAGCGCAGTGTATAAGGATTGTCCGTGTAGAGATTAATAAGGATAAACAGCGCGCCGCCCGGCGCCATCACGCGGTGCAGCTCATCCAGCGCGCGTCCCTGGTCGGCGTAATAGTAAAAAGACTCGACGGAAAGGACCTTGGTGAAGGCATTGTCTTTCACGGGAATGTTTTCCGCCGATCCCCACACGTACCGTACATTCTTGATTCCCCGTGACGCCTGCTCAGCACGATGCAGCATCTCATCCGCGACGTCAATTCCCACAACTTCACCCTTGGGAACCATAGAGGCGAGACGGCGAGACGCCCATCCGGTGCCGCAGCCAAGATCAAGCACGCGGTCGTCCGGACGCAGGTCCATGAGGGGAACGGTCTGATCAGTGATGTCAGAGTGATGGTCTTCCATGGCGTCGCCTCGTCCGGCGGCGGCCCATTGGTTAAATTCTTCCTGCAGTTGCTTATCAGCCTGGGTAGAGATTGGCATAAGTTCTATCGTAACAAGAAACCTGGAACCGCTGAAGTTCCACCCTGTTACACTCTACCTCATGAGCTTGTGTATTTGTAGATGACCGAAGCCAACAAATCCGCTCAAAAAGCCTCTGACACTCTCTACTGTCCCAACTGCGCACGCGAAGTAAACGATCCTCTCACCTGCGGCGATTGTTCGGCGGTGATCTGCCGCGTCTGCGGCACGCCGCTGGAATCATCGGCCGACCTTGGAATCGGATAAGTGATTCGCCGGTACTAGGTGCCTTTCCGCAGCAACCCTGTTTACTCATTAGTACATCCCACCCGTCAGAACTGTTCTCCCGATCGGAGTTGTCTCAATGAAGCGCCTCGTTCTTGCCGGATTTTGTCTGTTGGTCTCGCTGGCCTGCTTGGGCCAGAGTTTTACAACGCAGAGTTATCCCGTCGGGTCAGGCCCGTCCCAACTTATCGTAGCTGACTTTAATGGCGATCACATTCCTGACCTGGCCACTGTCAACACCAGTTCCAACACTGTCTCTATCCTGATCAATAATGGCGATGGCACTTTCCGGCCGCACCTTGAATTTGCAACCGGGCCAGCGCCGGTTGGATTGGCCGCTGTCGATTGGAACAAAGACGGAAAGATGGACCTGGTTGTCGTGAACGGAGGAGCAGACGCGGCGCACAGCGTCTCTATCCTGATTGGAAACGGTGATGGAACATTCCAGCCTCATCAGGACATCCCCGGAGCGCCCAACGCAAATGCAATCGCCGTGGGCGACTTCAATCATGACGGCAATCCCGACATCGCGACTTCCAGTCATTCTCCGGTGAACGCCGTGTACGTAAGTCTCGGCAATGGCAGTGGAGGCGTCCTGGCCCAAAAAATCACCACCGGTTTTGGCCAGAAGCCTCAGCCCGGGGAGCAGCAGTACCTGGTTACCAAAATCGCGTGGGCCGACTTTAATCGCGATGGCAAAGACGATCTTTACTACATTCAGTGCTGCGGCGGCTTTGATGTGGAGATCGGCGCCTGGGGCGTGCTCATTGGAAACGGAGACGGCACGTTTACCGATCATGTGGTCGAGCAGCTTTCCGTGCCGCGCGATCTGGTTTCCGTTGACGTTAACCAGAATGGGCTGTCTGATGCTGTAATTCCGTTTGCCGGCTGCCACACCCCTTGTGATGGCGTTGTAGGTGAAATTAACAATGGAAACGGCACGTTCACTCGACGCGTGACCAGCTTCATCAGTGGTGACATTCCGGGCGGAGCCGCTTTCGACGTGGAAGGTGACGGTTTGAAAGATGTGGTGATGGTGGGAACCGATGAATTTACCGGCAACCCCAGCGAGAGCGCCTTGTTCATTTCCCAGCAACAGGCAGACGGAACCTTTGCGAGCCCGACATTCGTTCAACTATCAGCAGCCGCAAGCAACTCTGCCTCCGTTGTCACCGCCGATTTTAATCATGATGGCAAGCTTGACCTGGCCTTCACTGCGGGCACGAACGTGTATGTTGTACTTAACACCACACCCAAGAGCCCATGCCAACTCAGCACCACCGACCACACGGTTACGCTGTGTAATCCCTCTGATGGCGCAGTTGGGACATCACCTGCGCACATCGTGTCCCACGCCACGTCGTCCACACCGGTAAATGCAAGCCAGATCTATCTCGACTTCAAGCTGGTTTTCCAGGTTTCGGGTGGCGATATCGATACCAATCTTCCGCTTACTCCCGGCAAGCACCGGCTGGAGGTTAAATCGTGGAGCAATGGAGCCAGCTTCCGCAATGACTTCTTCCTGGCCACAATCGGCTCAGCCGGTGGAACCGTACAACCGTGCACGGACAACACCAACTTCACTGTGAACATCTGCTCGCCGGGACAAAATGCCAACGTGAATTCGCCGGTCAACGTGGTGGCCGCAGCCAAATCCAGCGTGCGGATCACCGCCATGCAAATCTATGTGGACGGTAAACTGGTGTTCAACTCGCCCAATGTCTCTCAAATCAATACTGATGTGCCCATGGCTAAAGGGGCGCACCGGTTGACCGTGAAAGCGTGGGACAGCAGTGGAAGGAATTTCAGCAGCACCCGAAACATCACAGTGCAATAAGAGAATCAGGTCATCGAAGGATAAAAACTAATCTCGGCAATCACATCCGTGTGATTAGTGGTAGTTTTTTCTGAAGGCTGAGCAGTCTGTTCGCATCCCTACATCTTTAGGTTCTCCTGATTACATGCACTACAATAGTCAGCTTCTTCAGGAGACTAAATGAAGCTGCTGGTGATTGGCGCGGGGATGATGGGATCGGCGGCCGCGTATGACATGGCCCGCTCGCGCCATGTGGAGTCCGTCACGCTGGCCGATTTGGAGAAACCTCGGGTGCGGGTTGCGGTCTCCCGCATCAATCGACTCCTAGGCACAAAAAAGGTGACGCCGGCGCAGCTGGACGCTTCCCGCCCCGCCGAAGGGGCCAAACTCATGCGCGGCCATACTGGAGTCCTCTCAGCCGTGCCCTACTTCTTCAACCTGGGACTGTGTCGCGCAGCGATTGATGCCGGATGCCACTTTGCCGACCTGGGCGGCAACAACACCGTAGTGCGGCAGGAATACGAACTAGCCAAAGGAGCGTTCAGAAAAAATCTGGCCATCGCCCCAGACTGCGGCCTCTCGCCCGGAATGGCTTCGATTCTCGCCGGTGAGCTGATGCGCGAAGTTGGCGGCAAAGCTGACGCGCTCAAGCTCTACGTGGGCGGACTGCCGGAAAAGCCAAAGCCTCCTTTCTTCTACCAGCTCGTCTTCAGTGTAGAAGGTCTGATCAACGAATATGTGGAACCGGCTAAAGTCCTGCGCAAAGGAAAAGTTCAGGAGATCGAGCCTCTGACTGAGCTTGAGACATTTTTTTTACCCGGATTTGAACCCATGGTTGCCTTTCACACATCCGGGGGCACCTCCACATTGCCGGAGACGTACAAAGGAAAAGTGGGGGAATGTTTTGAGAAGACCTTGCGTTATCCCAGTCACTTCGAATTGATTCGCGGGCTGCGCGATCTGGGATTTTTCTCCAGTGCGAAAATCCGGGTGGGCAAAGCAGAAGTCTCGCCTCGCGCCATGACGTCGCAGCTATTTATAAAAAAGATGTCAGGCAATGAACCCGACGTCACCATCATGCGCATTGAGGCGCACAATAGCGGCTGCATCACCTCGTTCACGCTGATTGACCATTACGACCCGGCTACTCAGATGACGGCCATGATGAGAACCACGGCATGGCCGGCCTCAGTCGTGTTGCAGATGATGTGCTCGGGCGAGATCTCCAAGCGCGGCGCAATCTACCAGGAGCTGGACGTGCCCGCCCGCAAATTCATCGAGGAAATGGCGGAGAGGGGCGTGAAGATTGAGAGCAGCATTTAGAGAATTTTTGATTTGTGATTTTTTGATTTCGATTTATGGATGAAGCAGTGCGCCCCGAGGACGCCTGGTATCCTCAAATCAAAAATCGCAAATCAGAAATCACAAATTTTCAGAACTTTGCCAGGCTCTCCATCGCTTGGTACAGGTCCTCGGACTGCGGCAGAATCACGTCTTCCAGTAGCGGCTGGTAGGCCACAAAAGTGTCCGTGGCTGCTACACGTCTTACCGGGGCGTCCAGGTCTTCAAAAAGCTCGTCGGCAATTCGCGCCGCGATCTCCGCGCCGTAACCCCAGCTCAATACGTCTTCATGGGCCACAATCACTTTGCTGGTCTTACGCACAGAAGTCGCTATGGCATCCCAGTCGTAGGGACTTAGAGTTCGCAGGTCAACCAACTCCACGCTGACGCCCTGTTCGCGTTCAATCTTCTGGGCGGCCTGCAACGCTCGCGGAACTACAGCACCATAAGTAATGACCGTGAGGTGTTTTCCTTCTTTCACGACTTTGGCTTTGCCGAAGGGGACCATGTAATCCGGCCCTGGATAAGGAGAGCGCCCATAAGTTTCGCGGTAGAGCCGTTTGTGCTCCAGAAACATGACCGGATCATCACAGCGGATGGCGGTGCGCAACAGGCCGTTGGCATCCAGAGCATTAGAAGGGAAACAAACTCGCAGTCC